>CAZIED010000012.1:0-3100 GCA_964538525.1 uncultured Pirellulales bacterium
TTATAGGATGTCATCAGGGGATTAGGTTGATTTTTTGCGCAACCGACGGGTACGGAGTTTGTGGATTTATTATTGACTATTTATTATTGACTGTTTAGTATTAACTATTTGCGGTTTTTCTCCCGGGTTTTTATGAAAGCATTAGTTACTGGCGGTGCGGGTTTCATCGGCTCTCATTTAGCAGAAAGGATGTTAAAAGATGGCCACAGGGTTATGGTTATCGATAATCTCAGCACCGGCAGCTTAAGAAATATTGAAACCTTCAGGAATAAGCCGGATTTTGCCTTTACGGAGGGTGACATTCGCGATGCAAAGTTAATGGAAAATCTCACGCAGCAATGCGATGTGATTTTTCATTTGGCTGCGGCTGTCGGCGTACAACTGGTAGCGGACAAACCTGTGCAAACGATAGAAACCAATATCGGCGGCACCGAAACGGTGCTGAATGTCGCCAATAAGTTTGGCAAAAAAATCCTGATTGCCTCCAGCAGCGAGGTCTATGGCAAAAACGAATCGGTCTCTTTTCACGAAGATGATGATATTGTGCTCGGCAGCACGAGTTTGTCCCGATGGTCTTATGCCTGCAGCAAGGCCGTTGATGAATTTCTGGGACTTGCTTTTCACCAGCAGTATGGTCTTGAGGTTATTATTGCCCGTTTCTTTAATACAATAGGGCCGAGACAGACGGGTCGCTATGGAATGGTTGTGCCTCGATTTGTGCAATGGGCCTTAAAGAATGAGCCAATCCTGATATATGGAACAGGTAAGCAAAGAAGATGTTTTTGCTGCGTGGCTGACCTTGTCGAGGCGATTATCGACCTGATGAATTGTCCCCAGACAGTGGGCAAGGTGTATAACATCGGCTCAACCGAAGAGATTGACATCGAAAGCCTTGCGGATAAAATTATCGAAATGACTGGAAGTAAAAGCAGGAAGGAATTTGTGCCCTACCACGTTGCTTATGGCAGGCCTATCGAAGATATGATGCGGCGGGTGCCCTGCTTAGAACGGATAAAAAAGGCTATCGGATGGGAGCCAAAAACGCCTCTGACAGATGCACTTCAAATGATTATTGAAGAAAAGACTCCGGGTAAAAACCAGCACTAAATGAGAGTGAGATTATGAAAAAGGCATTGATAACCGGAATTACAGGACAGGATGGCTCCTATCTGACTGAGCTGCTATTGAAGAAAGGTTATGAGGTCTGGGGAATTATTCGGCGTAGCTCGTCATTTCACACCGGCAGGATAGACCATCTTTATAAAGACCCGCATGAGGGTCCAAGACTTAAATTAATCTATGGGGATTTGACCGACGGCGGCAACTTGTCAACGGTCATCAATGAGATTGAGCCTGATGAGGTTTATAACTTAGGCGCCCAGAGCCATGTTCGGGTGAGTTTTGATATACCAATCTATACTGTGAATACCGATGCGCTCGGGACGCTTCGTCTGCTGGAGGCGGTTCGTTCCAGCAATAGGCCGATTAAATTTTATCAAGCATCCAGCAGCGAGATGTACGGCAAGGTTGTTGAGATACCGCAGACGGAAAAGACTCCTTTTTATCCGCGAAGCCCTTATGGCTGTGCCAAGGTATATAGCTTCTGGCAAACCTTGAACTATAGAGAAGCTTATGGTTTGTTTGCGTGTAACGGGATTTTGTTCAACCACGAGTCGCCCAGGCGAGGCGAGACGTTTGTCACCAGAAAAATCACGCGTGCGGCGACGCGGATTAAATGCGGTCTGCAGGATAAGCTGTATTTGGGCAATCTGGAAGCAAAACGCGACTGGGGTTTTGCAGGAGACTATGTCGAAACCATGTGGCTGATGCTTCAGCAGGAAAGGGCCGACGATTATGTCGTGGCTACGGGCGACAGCCACTCGGTTAAAGAGTTTGTGGAGGAGGTTTTTAGCTATCTCGAGCTTGATTGGCGAAAATATGTTGAAGTTGATTCACGATACTATAGGCCGTCTGAAGTCGATATTTTGCAGGGCGATGCGAGCAAAGCAAAAAGGCTTCTCAAGTGGAAGCCGAAGGTGACATTCAAAGAGCTTGCAAAGATGATGACCGATGCCGATATGAAACTTGCCAGGCAAGAACAGATTATCAAAGAGCACGGAATGTAAGATGAAAAGGTAAGGAGCGAATGAGCGGTTTTTTTGCAATCAGGAGAGTCGTCGTTACAGGTGGGGCCGGTTTTCTCGGCGGATACGTCACCGAAGGTCTGCGAAAACGCGATTGTAAATATATTAGTGTGCCTAAAATAGAAGATTATGACCTCGTCAATATCAGTGACATCAACCGGATGTATGAGGATATGAAGCCGGATATTGTTATACACCTTGCGGCAGTGGTCGGCGGCATCGGCGCCAATCGTGAGCATCCGGGGGAATTTTTCTATAAGAATCTGATGATGGGCGTGCAGCTTATAGAGCAGGCGAGAGTCCGAAAAATTGAAAAGTTCGTGGCTATCGGCACGGTCTGCGCGTATCCGAAATTTACGCCGGTGCCGTTTAAGGAAGAGGGCCTTTGGAATGGCTATCCTGAGGAAACAAACGCCCCTTACGGCCTTGCAAAAAAGATGCTGCTGGTGCAATCGCAGGCATATCGGCAGGAGTATGGCTTTAATTCGATATTTTTGCTGCCGGTCAATCTCTACGGTCCTGGTGACAATTTTAATCCTGCCACAAGTCATGTCATACCGGCGCTAATAAAGAAATGCGCTGATGCGATTGAAAGTGGTGCGGACCATATCGTCTGCTGGGGGACAGGGAAGGTCTCGCGTGAGTTTATCTATGCCGCTGATGCAGCAGAGGGGATATTGTTAGCTACAGAACATTATAACGGCTCTGAGCCGGTAAATATCGGAGCCGGCTTTGAAATAACTATTAAAGAGCTTGCAGAAAAGATTGCGCAACTGACCGGCTTTACAGGCGAAATCCTCTGGGACAGCACTAAGCCGAACGGCCAGCCAAGACGAGGACTTGATGTCTCAAAGGCGAAAAAATACTTTGGCTTCGAGGCCAAAACCTCCTTTGACGAAGGGCTAAAGGCCACTATAGACTGGTACAAAGCAAATCGCAAACACCTCAATATTTAG
>CAZIED010000012.1:3200-9706 GCA_964538525.1 uncultured Pirellulales bacterium
ACGTGGGGTTTTTGCAGCATATCTGTGACGAACGCAAAATCAAAATCAGGTTGGTGGTACGCGGGGACATTCTGTAGTGCGGCCTTGCTTTATATCATCAGCTGTGCTCCGGGAGCATTATGGCAAGATAGCGGTCTTATCCAGTACCGTGTATGGCATAACGATATAGAAGGGTTCTTGGGACTTGCTCTTTCTCATCCGCTGTTTTACATATTAGCTATTGGAGTAAAGTATCTGCCGGTCGGAGCGTTCCCTTATAAAGTTAATTTGGTCTCCGCGATTGCCGGCGCGGTGACAGTGGCAAATGTATTTTTGCTCATCCGTCTGTGGCTGGGCAAAAAATTTCCAGCAGCCGTGGCGGCTGTCACTTTGGCTGTCTCTCACACGTTCTGGTTTCATGCAAGCATTATAGAGACATATACTTTATGGTCGGCGATATTTACAGCCGAATTGCTCATGCTGCTGCAGTACTCAAGAAACGGCCGGATAGGCTATTTATACTGGATAGGCCTGCTTAACGGCCTTGCAATGGCTGTTCATAACCTTGCTTTAATATCGCTTCTGTGTTACGCTGTTTTCTTTGTCGTTCTGCTGGCTAAAAAGAATATGCGCATTCGTGACATAGCGATTATTGCTATGCTGTGGATAATCGGTGCATTACCTTATGAGTATCTGGTAGTCAAAAATATAATTCAGACCGGCGAGGTCGGCAATACCTTGGCTTCGGCAGCTTTCGGCGCACGCTGGCAGGGAGCGGTTCTTAATACTTTTGTAACCACAAGAATTGTAAAGGAAAATCTGCTGTTTATTTTACTGAATTTTCCTACGCCCAATTTTCTATTGTTTTTTGCAGGGATTTTTGCGTTGTTCACGGTTTCGCCGAGCCGAGGCTTTAGAAATGTTTTGTTAGGTTTGATTGTTTTATTTTTCATTTTCGCATTTCGATATACCGTACCTGACAGGTTCGTTTTCTTTTTGCCGTTTTACTGTATGGTTTCGATTTTTGTTGGTCTCGGAGTAAATTTGCTGCAGGAGAAAATAAGCTGCAGGCTTCTCTCGGCTTTGATTTTGATTTTCTGCTTTTTGCCTGTTGGTATCTATGCAGCGGCGCCTGCTTTAGCCGAGAGGATACAGGTTTCTCTTGGTACAAGAAATAATATTCCATACCGAGACGACTATAAGTATTTTCTGCTGCCATGGAAGGTAGGGTGCAAGGAGGCTGACCGTTTTGCCGGCGAAGCGTTGGATGCCGTGGAAAATAAAGCCGTTATTTATGCAGACAGCACTACAGCCGGTCCTCTTTTATTGGCGCAGGAAGTCGCCGGCAGGCGACCGGATGTGAAGGTTGTTTCGGGAATCATAAATAGCAGGGATGCACCAGTTTTTAATGAGCATACAATTGAGCAATTACTGAAGGATAGGCCAATATATGTTGTTTCACGACAGGCTGGGTACTGCCCGTCGTATGTGCTGGATAATTATGATTTAAAACCGGCCGGCCTTTTATGGCGAGTGGTTGAGAAACATGAAGGTTCAAAATAGCACGACTTCTAAGAAGCTGATTTACAACACGGTCTCAAACGTAGTAACTTTGGTTAGTAATGCGTTAATCGGTTTTTTCTTAATCCGTTTTTTTCTTGGCCGGCTCGGCGAGGTCAGCTACGGGGTGTGGTTATTGATTGCAGGTACGCTTTTTCGCTATGCCGCAATGTTGACTCTGGGACTGAACAGCTCGATAAACAGGTACATTCCTGTATTTCTGGCAAAGAACGATGAAGATGGCGTACGACGAGTAGTCAGCACGTCCTTCTTTTTCTTCTCAATAGCTGGTGTTGTTCTTGCGGTATCAAGTGTTGTGATATATTGGAATGTCGGCTCATGGTTCGCTATTGAGCCGGAATTAGCTGGTAAAACGGAGCTGCTTGTGCTGGTGGTGGGATTTTCTTTTGCTGTTGCGATGCCTTTGCAGCCATCGACTGCAATATTAAGCGGGCTGCAGCGATTCGATGTCATCAATTTGGCAATACTGCTTGCGTTGATATTGCGAACGATACTGTTGATTGTGTTGTTGTCGCGGGGTTACGGCCTAATCACGATGGGCCTTATATTCGGAGCAAGTGAAGCTGTGATGAGGATAATACATTCTATTTTTGTCGGGAAATTCTTGACTACAGCGTTTTTATCCTTTGCGAACATAGATTTCAGACTTTTAAAAGAGATGTTATCTTACGGAGTAAATACATTTTTATATACGGCTTCTGCAATTATAGTCTATAAGGCAAGCAGCATCATAATTGGCATATTCATGGATACCGCACAGGTAAGCAGATTTGAGGTCGCAGCGGCAGGAGTTTTATTGTTGTCGCAATTTCTGCAGGCCTTCACGGCGGCGATTAAGCCCGCTGTCAGTGACCTTGACGCCAGAAATGATCATCTGCGGGTCAAGGAAATGTCTTTTCTTAGTCAAAAATATAGTCTTCTGCTGATAATTCCAAGCGGCTGTTTTTTAATAACGATGGGCAGAGAGTTTCTGCAGATATGGGTAGGCGAAAAATTTGGTAACCTTGGTGTAATCAATACCATGAGTGTCATCCTGATTATCCTGACGGTGGCTAACTGTCTGCAATTGGCGCAATATAGTAACTTTCTGGTGCTGGTTGGCCGGGGACAGCATAGAATCTTTGGCGTCCTGACGGCTCTGTCGGCTCTGGTTTGTGTTTCGGCTTCTGTTATTTCGGTTAAGGTGATGAATTGGGGATTGGTGGGAGTAGCCTGGTCAAATTTACTGCCGATGGCGCTTGTATCCGGCGTGATTTTGCCGATATATTTTAACCGTAAAATGCAAATTTCCGCGGCAGAAAGTATTCGCCACGTTTGGCAGCCGGCCTTGCGAGGCTCGTTACCGGCGGTAATTGTGATAATCGCGTGGAAGTATTTTGCCCCGCCCGATAACTGGCTTGAAATCCTGGGCGTAGTAGTTGCTGCGATGGTTTTGACTCTTTTAGGCAGCTGGTTTTTGAGCTTGAAGGATATTGAGCGGAGACGATTTTCCGACATCGTTTTTCGCCGGGTGGTAATATGAAAAAACCCCACGTGAAACGCCGTGCTCCGGCAGGCTCCGCCCTGACGAGTGGGGCTAAATAAATTGTCATATTTAGCCGGCGGTTTTACCGCCGATTTCCAACGGATGACGCTGCCCTTCGCAACAAATAAACATGACGAAAGAGTATTCCTATATAGAATCTCATAAGTATCCGAGCAAGGGTGCTGAGTACGAGACATACTACCAGAGGCAGAGATGGGAGAGATTTCTTTGGTCGCGCGAGCAAAAGATTATCCTGCAAATTTTAGGAAAGTATTTTTCTGGAAAAGACGTGCATCTGCTCGATTTTGCCTGTGGGACGGGACGTATAACAAGTTTTCTTGAGACCCGTGTGAAAACATCAACGGGCGTTGACGTGTCCGGCTCGATGTTGTCAATTGCACGCGGTAAACTCAAACGGACAGAGATAATCGAAGCCGATGTAACCGTTGATAACGCCCTTGACGGAAGGAAGTTTAATCTGATAACGGCTTTTAGATTTTTTGTCAATGCAGAGCCATCTTTGCGTTCGGCAGCAATTAATACCCTCGCGGGGCTGCTTTCTGAAGATGGCTTCTTTGTATTTAACAATCATCAAAGTTATAGCTCACCCTGGATTAAGCTGCTTTACATACGGCATCACAAGAAAAATTCACAAGGCATATTCAATGTAATGAGTATAGACGAAATGAGCAGACTCGTTGAAGAGGTGGGGATGGAAATAGTGGAGCTTTACCCTGCTGGTTTTTTTCATCCGCCGAAGATTGTGGTTCCGGATGTGATAACCGGCGCTATTGAGAAAATATGCTGCGAGTTCAAGTTTCTGGCCCGATTTTCCGAAAGTCCCATTGCTGTATGCACCTGGCGTACTCGTGCTACGCAGCGCTTCGCAGAGTAGCAACAGGCTTTTAAGATGAAAATTGATGTTAAGAGAAAATCATTGATAGAGTTCGCCGATGACTCCGTGCGCAAGGTCGGCGACTCTTCTTTGCTGGCTGTCGAGGCTACCAAAACAGCACGGGCGGGTGAGATTGGCACAGAAAGCGGGTTGTTCTATGTGCCGCGGATTTTGGACCTTGACCTGGATAAAGGCGTGCTGGTGTTGGAAAGGTTGAGGGGGCTGGTGACGATGCTTCGGCTGGCGATTGATAGAGACGCCCGGCTGCTTGAGCTTTCGGCAAGAGCCGGCCGAGCACTGGCGGTCATCCATGAGCAATTAGTCCTGCCCGATAAAGTCAGACACGAGCTTCCTGCGGAGTGGATGGCACCCGATCCTTCGACCCCTCGACCCGGCTCGGGGCGGGCCCGGCTCAGGACGGGCTTGATCGGGGGTTCTGATAAGAACGTTTTTATTCATGGCGATTTTGCCAGTGTCAATGTTTGTCTTCATGAGCCGTCGGGCAGGCTGGTTATATTAGACTGGTCTGCGGCGCCAATTGTAGGCAGAACTCCGACCTTTGGCAGCCGATATTTTGATATTCTCTGGTTTGTCGCCTGTGTGTTTCGTAGTGCACCGGGATTGAGATTCTTAGATTGGGATGCCGAAATGATAGCTGATGTATTTTTGAGAGACTATTCCAAGCAGAGCTCACAAGACATAACCGATGGTGTCAGGAATTATTTGTCGAAGATTTGCCGTTTGCAAAGAAAGAAGGTTTGGTTTCTTGCGGGACGAAAGACGCCATTGAAAGCCGTGGCTTACATCTGCTCGCAGGTGTTTTTGTACGCACGTTTTCGTAGATTTCTGCGTAATTACCTCACTCCGCCGATGCGGCTGCGCAAAGGCGAGTAAATTGTGAGGTTGGAAATTCTGTATGTATGCCGGACATGAAGACTTGGTAAGTGATGAGGATTTGCTTTGGCAAGAGACTCAGCGACCATCTGATATTCAGCTGCCGCCTGCGATAAACGTCTTGCTTCTTGTGATTTGGGCGGTGGTTTCTTTGATCGGCCTTGCCGTGATTTTTTTAGGCAAGGATACAATGGCCGGTATAGCAATAGCAGCAGTGCCGACGTTTATCGGCATGGTTATTAAGCCGACTTTTGCGCTTTGTATTATGATGCTTGTTTTGCCTACGGGCTCGGGTATCGGTGCAGGAGCGGATTTCAGTCTCGACCGGGGCGTAGGACTTGCTGTTGCAATTAGCTTTGCGTTGAATTTCCTTATCATGCGTCCCAGACTGCGCATCGGTAACAAGGCATTATGGGTGGTCGTATTATACACAATTTGGGTATCCTTAATATCACTGGCTGGGCCTTATCCGGCGTTGGAATTACGGCGTGCATTTACTCAGGTTCAGCTCTTGATGCTTATTTTTATTGTATATTGGATACTGCAAACAAACGATTTAAATACTTTCATCTGGGCCTTGAGGGCATATATCCTGGGGACATTGGGCACGATTGCGCTTGCTTTTATTACCGGTGCAGCGATAAGGTCGGTCGAGGAAACTTCCGAGGCAAGGTACTCCGCCACCGTAGGAGCGGCAATCGACGCGAATATGCTGGCGAGCCTTGTGTGTCTGGCTTTTTTAGCCGCTATTTATTTGTTCGCTCGTGACAAAAAGATATTATGGCGGATGCTTTACCTTATCTCGATGCTGGTTCTGCCTGTGATATTGCTTGAGATAGGCTCGCGTGGCGCTTTAATAGCGATTGCTGTTACCATGTTGTCACCGCTATTATTTATTCGGCAGGTTTTGCGCAGGCCCGCTCTTGCGGTGCTGCTTTTAGTGATTGTTCTGTTTGCTTCCATATCAGCCGGGCTGGTTGTAAGACAATGGGGGCTCCAGACAGACGTTGCCGAGCGATTAACAGACGTGCACCGTGCCGGGGAGGCTGTCGATTACCGGATACAGCCTATCAGAAAGGCTTTAGGCTGTATCGTGGCAAGGCCGTTCGGCACGAGCTATTACGGCTGGTTTGAGTACAGTGGACTGCGAATTATACCGCATAATGACTTCTTTTTTGCTCTCGGACTCTACGGAGTGCCTGCTGCAGGCCTTTTTGTATTTTTCCTGATTATGCTGTTGTTCACGGTCAGGCGGATTCCGCTTGTGTGTGAAAAGCTGTATGCCCGGGCGGTTTTAACTTTTTTGCTGGTGATGGGGCTGGATGTCCCGCAGCTTTACCAGAAACACTTCTGGATATTTTTGGTCTTTGTAATGTCTTGTGAGCGCATATCTGAATACTTCATGCCGACGGAAGCAGAAAACGAATATGAAGAAGACGCGGTATTGATGAGGGACGAGATTTAAAAATGCACTTAGCCATGGTGACGGTATTTCCTGAAGGGGCTGGTCATATTGACGGTGGCGTTGCCGGCGCGGCGAAATATCTCGCCGATGAGCTTGTAAAGCACACGAACGTGAAGCTAACTATCATCGTGCCAAAAGCTCGCCATGGCGAAACTGCTTGCGAGCAG
>CAZIED010000012.1:9806-12220 GCA_964538525.1 uncultured Pirellulales bacterium
GGCAGACGGCAGATAAAATCTCTTTTGGAGCAGATAAACCCTGACATTGTCCATTTTCAGAACGATACATTTTTGGCGGCGAATTGTGCTTATCCGCATGTTCTGACCATACACGGCATTGTTGAGAGAGATGCAATGTGGGATAATCGTTGGGGTCTTCTTCGATGGGCCAAGCGGCTGCTTCTGAAGATAACGGAAGAATATGGACGCCGCCGAGTCCCTCACGTTATCCTGATCAGCGAATACGTCAAGAATTTTCTGCCTAATAAAAATAACATCAACAAGATATGGCATATCGATAATCCCATTGCGGCTTCTTACTTTGATGTCGATTGGCAATTCGAGCCCGGCAGGATATTCTGCTGCGGCAGAGTCAGGCCGTTAAAAAACATCGTCGGCATGATAAAGGCGTTTGCTGTTGTTACAAAACAGCTCGCTGGCGCACAGCTTCGCATCGCAGGAGCTGCTGAACCGGCGTATCTGAGAGAATGTCAGCAGGAAGCAAAAGCAAACGGTTTGAGTGACAAGGTATGCTTTCTTGGAAATCTTAGTATTGATGACGTTCAGCTTGAATTATCTAAAGCGAACTGCCTTGCTATTCCTTCTTTTCAGGAAAACGCGCCTTTGACTATTGCGGAGGCGATGGCTGCTGGTGTCCCTGTAGTTGGGGCAAGGGTTGGCGGCATTCCAGAAATGGTCGAGCACGGCAAAACGGGACTTTTGGTTGACACGTTTGATACCGAAGGCATAGCTGCAGCAGTCTTGAGGATTCTTTCCGACCATAGCCTTGCTCGCTCCATGAGCCAACGGGCCAAAGAAATTGCTAAACGCCGTTTTTTGGCATCTGCTGTATGCGAACAAACCTTGCAAGTTTATGACGAAATTTTATCAAACCCCACGTGAATGATGAATGATAAATTAATCATTTATCAATAATCATTAATCATTTTTTTCGATATGTTCCTCAAGCACATAATAAGGGGCGTATTATCTTATGTACCGGCACTTGACAAGGTGATGCCCGGGCGAACCGGCGGGACAAATTCTGCCCGTTATTGTTATTCAGTCTGGATGAGACATCTTGTCCTGTCACAAAAGGCCGGCCTTTGGACTTGGCCAAAGGTGGTTGCAGAGCTCGGGCCGGGAGATTCTTTAGGCATCGGCCTGGCGGCACTATTATCGGGAGCTCAGAAGTACTATGCGTTTGATGTTGTAGAATATGCCAACTATGTATTAAACAAGAGTATCTTTGACGAGCTGGTCGAGCTTTTTACTAACCGTGAGCCGATTCCGGGCCCGCAGGAGTTTCCCTTGCTCGCACCACTACTGCAATCTTACCAGTTTCCGCACCATATTCTGACGGATAAGACCCTGCAGCAAAGCTTGGCCGTCGAAAGAATTCAGGCCATAAGAGAGTCATTAACCAGTCACCGTCACAACGGTAGTGATATAGAAATTCGCTATATTGTGCCGTGGTATGATGGCTGCATTGTAGAGCTGGAATCTGTTGATATGATATTCTCGCAGGCGGTGCTCGAGCATGTTGAAGACCTTGCTAATACATACCGAACATTTTATCGCTGGCTTAAAGAAGATGGCTTTATGAGTCATCAAATCGATTTCGGATGTCACCATCTGGCAAAACAATGGAACGGCCACTTAGCCTATTCGGACCTATCCTGGAAACTAATCAAAGGCAAAAGGCCTTATCTTTTAAATAGAGAACCTTACTCCACCCATAAGCATCTGCTGGAAAGTTTGGGTTTTGAAATTGTCGATGAAGAGAAAACTTTTGACGGCTCCGGACTACCCAGAGAAAAACTCAACCCAAGATTTAGATTGTTGTCCGAAGAAGATATGATTACAAAAAGCGTACATATCTTGGTAAGGAAAACCCCCCAATAAATTGGGGGGCTAAACATTTGGAATATGAAGATTGCGTATGTTGTTTCGGGCATGAAGATGCCCTTCGTTATCAGTGAGATTGAGGCGCATGAACAAGCCGGCTGGCAGGTCCTGCCGTTGGCCAGTTGTAGTCCCGAACAGTTCCAAGATTGGTCCGAGGTGATGATTAAATGGTGCAGGAGGACTATTTATCGCTCGAATGTCCTTGTGCAAATATGGATGACTCTGCGAGAAATGGTTACACATCCGCTTCGTTTCTGGAGGGTCTGTTTTTGGGTGGTGACTTTGCTTTTCCGCAGTCCTGTCGAATTCGTAAAGGCTGTTTATGAATTTACGACAGCTGGCGATTTTGCCCATCATTGCAGGCGATTCGGTGTCGAGCACATACACGTGCATTTTGCCAGCCGCTCTTTAAGTCTTGGGATTATGCTGGGAATGTTGATGGATTTGCCTGTATCGTGCACGGTACATGCTTTCGACATATTTACCAAAAGCTCCGGCAGTCTGCA
>CAZIED010000012.1:12320-19987 GCA_964538525.1 uncultured Pirellulales bacterium
ACTTTCGATTCCAGATAATTGGTGACGGCCCCGAAAGGGAAAATCTCGCCAGGCAAATTCACGCATTGAATTTAGATGACCGAGTTGAATTGCTTGGACCGAAAGCAAACGACCAGCTAATTCCATTTTATAGTGGGGCTTGTCTTTTTTTCATGCCGGCTGTTAAAACACAAATCGGCGATATGGATGGCATTCCTGTGGCGATGATGGAGGCGATGGCCTGTGAAGTGCCGATTGTTTCAACTCGGATTTCCGGTATCCCTGAGCTTGTGCAGCACGGTATCAATGGACTACTGGTAGAAACGAGGGACGAGGGACGATGGACGATGGATGAAAAACAGGCCCTAACCGATGCAGTTGAGTGTTTACTTTCTAATCCCGATAAAGTCCGGCGATTCGGCCATGCCGCCCGCCAGCAGGTTGAACAGAATTTCAATGTCACCAGGACCGCAGCAGAGCTGCGACAATTAATTCAGGAACAACATTATGAAAAATCTGAGCATTCTGTTAATAGTCCTGATGTGCTTTGCCTGCAATCTCTCCGCTGAAACATATTGGATTTCACCCCAGGGCAAGCCCTCAGCAAAAGGAACGGAAGAAGAACCATTCTTGTCCGTTCAAGAGGCTCTTAAACAAAAAGGCAGTGGCAATATTTTTATATTTCTGCCCGGTAACTATGTTGGTCTTCAGATAACATTGACTCCTGAATATGCCGGTTCGCCACAACAGCCGACCGTTCTGAAATCCCGGGAAAAGTACAAAGCGGTTTTGCATGGCTCGCCTGAACATAATATTTACGTCAGAAAAGGATGTAACTGGGTAATAATAGACGGCTTTGAGAGCAGCGGTGCGAGATTCACGGGCGTTAAATCCGATGCGGATTTTACGGTGATAAGGAATTGTCGAATTCATAATAACGCTCTGCAGGGAATAGAAGCCCACAACGTCCACGGTACAGTCATAGAAAATAATTTGGTAGAATACAACGGCGAGAACCCGCAGTTCAGCCACGGAATATACGCCGACGGTGACAGCCTGGTTATCCGTAATAACATTATCAGGTTTAACTCCGGCTGGGGGCTGCATCTGTACCCGGAGATTGCCAACAGCCGAATCGAAAATAATCTTATCCATGGAAATGGCAGATGGGGCATCGGCTTATATTCCAGGCCGGATGTCGGCTCAAATAGAATCGTCAATAACACAATTGTTTTCAACGGTGCCGGCATAGCAATTAAAAATGCTCACAATGAGATAATCGTAAATAATATTATTGCAAATAATACAGGATGGGTTTTTGAAAAAGCCAGTCCAATACAAAATCTTGACGGCAAGATTTTTAAAGAAAATGATGCCTTGATTGACTATAATTTATTTGCATTTCCTTTTGGGGAAATTAGCCTCCACAACATATCTGCAGATCCATTATTCTTAGAGGAGCAGAAAGGCGTTTTTTACTTAAAAGCCGGCAGTCCCGTCATTGGGAAAGGCTCCGGTGAATATGCGCCGGAGAGGGACTTTTTTAGTCGTAAGAGACCTGCGGAAAAGGCTGTTGATTTGGGTTGTTTTCCTTATGAGCCTTTTCTGCTGTCAGGCGATGCCCGCAAGGACTGGTATTATCAGTGGCCGTTCCTTTTCAAGGGCCATTCCGAAACGATGCCGGACTTGTGGGAGCCTCCCGCGCGGTAAATAAAACATGCACATTCTTTATTTACACCAATATTTCGCCACACGAAAAGGCACAACAGGGACACGATCTTATGAATTTAGCCGATATTTGGTGCAAAAAGGACATCGTGTGACGATGATAACGTCTGGTCTTGCCAACGAGGAATTCCCCGTGCCCAGAGGGCAAAAATATGCCGAAGTAGAAAGCGATGGCATTACTGTCGTTGCCGTCGCGGCGGGCTACAATAACCCGAATGTCGGCACGGCAATGAGCGGCTGGCGGCGTATGCTCCAATTTTATCAATTTTCGCGGCTGGCGGCGCAGGTTGGCAGAACACTACCTAAACCTGATGTTGTGTTTGCCACGCACACGCCATTACCCATCGGATTGGCAGGTATTACACTGGCACGTCATTTCAACGTGCCGTTTGTTTTTGAGGTGCGTGACCTCTGGCCGGAGGCGCTGGTTAATCTCGGAGGATTAAAAAATCCGCTTGTAATTTGGCATCTGCGTCGGATGGCAAAGAAAATATACGCCCAGGCGGAACATATTGTGGCACTGTCACCGGGTATAAAGGATGGAATCGTGCGTGCAGGAGTGGCCGAAGAGCGGGTGACGGTGATTCCGAACGCCTGTGATTGCGACCTGTTTCGTCCTGATTTGGATGGTTCAATCTGGCGCAATCGGCTCGGCTTGGATAAGCGGTTCACAGCCGTTTATTTTGGTGCTATGGGCTTAGCTAACGGCCTTGAGTATGTCATTGAATCTGCCAGAATTTTAGCTCAACGCCGCAATGACCATATTGTCTTGGTGTTAGTCGGAGACGGTGGCAAACGGCCTGAATTGGAAAAGATGGCACAGAAATTTCAATTGAAGAATATGATTTTTAGTGATCCGGTTTCTAAGGTAGAGCTTGCTCGGCTTGTGGCCGGTTGTGATGTTTGTGTAACTGTCTTTCGGGCAGCAAAGGAGGATAATTGGTCGCCGAACAAGATGTTTGATGCTTTAGCTGCCGGTAAAGCTGTACTAATAAATGTCCCCGGCTGGCTGAGAGAAATAGTAGAAAATAATAAGGCCGGCTGCTATGTTGACCCGTATCGTCCGCAGGCTTTAGCCGACGCGCTTGAGCAATTGGCAGCCAATCCGGAATTATGCCGAGAGATGGGCAAAAATGCACGGGCATTGGCTGAGCGGGAGTTTGACCGAAAAAAACTGGCCGACAAACTGGAAAAAGTTTTGCTGCAGGCAACCACAAAAAATCGAAAATCGAAAATCGAAAATCGAAAATATGTGGGGCCTTTTATCAGTATCATCATGCCGATACGCAATGAGGCCGATTTCATCGAGCGGGCGATAAAAAGCGTCTTGAATCAAGATTGGCCTGCAGAAAAAATGGAAGTACTCATCGTGGATGGAATGAGTAATGACGGAACCAGAGAGATTGTAAAAGAGTTATCTCTAACAGATAATCGTATCAAGATGCTGGATAATCCTCGTCGAATCGTTCCTGCCGCGATGAATATCGGCTTAAAAGCCGCGTGTGGAGATTTATTCATTCGAGTTGATGGTCATGCAGAAGTTGCGCCTGATTTTGTCATGGAGTCGGTCAAGTGTCTGCATGAGCATCCGCAAGCCTGGGTGGTCGGCGGTTATATCGAGACTGTAGCTGAAAGTTATGTCGGGCGCGTAGTTTCCTCGGCTATGCGGTCACCTATTGGCGTAGGCAATTCACGGTTCCGATTGGGTGATTACGAAGGATTTGTTGATACGCTGGCTTTCGGCGCACACCATAAATGGATAGTCGATAGAGTCGGTTACTTTGACGAGGAGCTGGCGCGCAATCAGGATGATGAGTTTAACATGAGAGTAATTTTAGCCGGCGGCAAGATATGGATGTCAAAATCCATAAAGAGCAAATATTTTTCGCGTGGGTCGCTGTGTAAGCTCTATAGACAGTATTTTCAATATGGCTTTTGGCGGATAAGGACGCTCCAGAAGCATAAAAGGCCGGCTGCTTTTCGGCAGGTAGCTCCTATTTTGTTTGTGCTGTCTTTGCTGCTGCTATGTTTGGCAGGTTTGTTGTGGCGACCTTTTTGGGTTTTGTTGGGCGCTGAGGCAGCTTTATATGGGTTGGCATTATTGGCAGGTGCTTTAAATGTCGGGCGAAGGGCCGGCTGGCAGTATGTACCGCTGTCGCCTCTGGTCTTTATCATATTGCATTTTGGTTATGGATTAGGCTCATTATGGGGAGTCATCAGGTTCTTAATCCTCAAAGGTTATATCACAAAAAAACCTGAAGAGATAAAAATGTCACGATAGGGGAAAGTGGGTGGGCACAATTATAGAACAATATGAGCGGAAATTTGCCGAAGCGCTCGGCACTCAGCGTGCTTTTGCTTTTTGGAAGGGAAGAGTTGCTCTATACGCCATATTAAAGGCAATGGGTATCGGGGCAGGCGACGAAGTAATAGTGCCGGGATATACCTGTGTAATGAATGTAAATCCGATAAAATATCTTGGTGCAAAACCGGTCTATGTTGATATTGAGCCGGCAACATTTAATATTGATGTTGATAAACTCCGCGAAAAAATAACATCCAACACTAAAGCTATCATAGCCCAGCATACTTATGGCTATCCATGTGACATGGATGCGATTATGGAGATCGCCGGACGAAAAGGCGTCCCTGTCATTGAGGATTGCTGCCTGGCGCTTGGTTCGGAATACAAAGGTAAAATCGTCGGGACATTCGGCAAGGCTGCATATTTTTCATTTCAATGGAATAAGCCCTATACGACCGGATTGGGTGGAGTGGCGGAAACATGCGACATCGAGTTAGCTGAGCAAATAGAGTCACTATGTGCCAAACAGATGTGCCGGCCTATGCCAAAAGAAGCTGCTATGCTTTGGATGCAATTGCTTGTATATAAGGTGCTTGTTTATCCTCGGACAACAGCTTATGCACAGGGTCTTTTTAGATTCCTTACAAAGAAAGGAGCCGTTGTCGGCTCATCCGACACATCTGAATTTAGGCCTGTGATGGCGCCGGATTTCTTTAAGGCTGCAAGCCGTGTGCAGGCCCGCCTGGGTTTAAAAAAATTGGCAAGGATTAAGCAAAATATTGCTTACCGCAGGAAAATGGCGCAACTGTATGATGAGCTTTTCTCGAAAAGAGGCTGGCCGGAGCGGCGATATGACGCAACAATAATGGAGCCTGTTCTGGTGCGGTATCCGGTGAGGATTGCCGAAAAGGATAAAGCATTAGCCGAGGCGGCAAAGGAAGGTATTGAGCTTGGAAGCTGGTTTGAGAGTCCGCTGCATCCGAAGGAGACACCGTTGGAATTGTATGATTATAAGGTCGGAATGTGTCCCGAAGCGGAAAAGGTAAGCAATGAAGCCGTGAATTTGCCTTTACATCTGCGGGCTAATGAAAAAACTGCAAGAAAAACAGTAGAATTTATAACGAAATTTACGCCGTGTTTTAGATGAGTTTCGGTGTGACGAAGATTGACAATTACGATACCGCGTGTAATATATAAGACGAAAGTAAATTACACGAGACCAAACTATGAAATATGATGCCGTGGTTCATCGAAAATTCGCGCTTCTGGATAAATATTTAATCCAATTGCAGAACCAGCTTAAAGATGTGAGTCTCAGTGCCTTTAAGAATGACTGGGCACTGCAACGAATGACCGAGCGTGTTTTACAGGTTATGGTGGAAGTTGTCGTCGACGTGGCAGAACGTATCATCGCAAGTAAAGATGCCGGTCCTGCTGCGACTGCGGCTGAAGCAATAGAAAAGCTGGTCGAATTGCATGTGATAATGTCCGCGAAACCTTATATAAATATGATCAAATTTAGAAATCTTATAGTTCACCAATACGAAGAGATAGACCCAGCGATTATTTTCAACATAGCCAAGAAAGAGCTTGATGCTTTTAGAAGGTTTAGAGATGAAATCGACCGGGCATGAAAATTGTCCCTGCAAAGACGGTGCATTCGATATAGATAGATTGTCGGTTTTGCTTAAGGAGCAATGTCCGCAAGTTTTGTTTGCCTTGCTGCACGGCTCAGCCAAAGATGGGCGGGTCAAACAAGCTGGTGACATTGATCTTGCATTATTTATCGAAGGAAAACCAACATTGGAGATTTATGAAAAAGCCTCTCGGTGTGTTGAGGCGGTAGCTGGCGATGTAAAGTGTGACATTGGGATATTGAATAATGCTGAGCCGGTATATCGTTTTGAAGCACTGACTGGCAGACTTCTATTTTTTAGAAACGAGGAGCAATACTTGCAATTCTTTTCACTTACCTGTCGCCAGTACGAGAGCCAGGTTGCTGATTACCAGCGTCAGCAACGTTATCGGCTGAGCAGTCACTATTCAAAATTTTGAATTCTGCCTTCCGTATCCTGTATGAATCAATTCTGTAAACGCATTGTTGATATTTTTATTGCATTGTTAGCGATAATAACCTTGCTTCCGGTCTTCATCGTTATATTTGCAGCAATCAAAGTTACCAGCAAGGGGCCGGCAATATTTAAGCAGCAAAGAGCGGGAAAGGCCGGCCGGCCGTTTTCCTTATATAAGTTCCGGACAATGAGGCTCGGCGTATTTCAGTTTGGACCAAGCCCTAAAACCGGCGACGACCCGAGGCTGACAAAGATTGGAAGGTTTCTGCGCGAGTATTCACTGGATGAGCTGCCGCAATTTTTCAACGTGTTAAAAGGCGATATGAGCATCGTTGGCCCTCGGCCATTATATGTCTCGCAGATGGCAGAATGGGACCAGCGCCAAAGAAAAAGGCTTTTGGTAAAACCGGGATTGACGGGTCTTGCCCAAATTTCAGGTCGCGGCCAGCTTACTCGCGAAGAAAAACTTGAGCTCGATGCCAGGTATGTGGAAACTGCGAATCTATGGCTGGATATAAAGATAATTGTGCGGACCATCGGCCGGGTGTTTCGGCGAAAAGACGTTTATGAAAAAAGATATTCGCAAGCTGAATGTAGCCGTGCAGAGTGCAAACAATAAAGTCTTTCGTGAGATGGTAGTTAGAATTTGTACTGTTATTTTTCTGATATTGTTGTATTGCCGTGCTGGATTTGCACTGCAGCCGGGTGAAATCCTGGTGATAGCAAACAGCGATAACGCATCATCCGTGCAAATTGCCGGATACTACTGCAAAATGCGACATGTGCCGACCGAAAATATTTTCACCCTTTCGCTGGGAACGGAGCTTAAAGATACAATCAGCAGGGACGATTACGATAAACGTCTGGCGGGACCAATTCGGGAGAAATTGTTCAGCCTTGATCCTTCGACTTGGTTCGACTTCGCTCACCACAGGTCGCTCAGGACAGGATTTGCCGGGAAGATCAGGTGTCTGCTTACCACTTACGGTGTGCCGTATAAAGTAGAACCACGAGGGATATTAAAAGGCTTTGAAGACAGATTGAATGAATTGAAAGAATCAGCCGAGCAGGAGAAAAAAACGATTGAGCTTCTGTTGCAGGAAGGCAAGACCGGCTCAGCAGAGCACAGGCAAAAAAGTGATAAACTGGCTCAATTACAGCTTGAAATCGATCGAATAAGCGGCAGGGAAACAGGAGCGTCCGTGGATAGTGAATTGTCGATGGTTTTGTGCGGGGCTTATGAGCTGTATCGATGGCAGCCGAATACGCTTAGGGATAATGTGCTGGACAGGGATTTCAAAACGCTTATGGTTTGCCGGCTGGATGGATCAGACGAGCAAATCGTCAAAGGCCTGGTTGATAAGGCGCTGGCAGCGGAAAAAAACGGGTTAAAAGGAATAGCTTATATAGATTCCCGTGGTCTCGTGGCAAAGAATATGTCAGGTTATTATGACCAATCTTTGCGCGATTTGGCGGTGCTGACAAGGCTGCGAACGCAGCTTCCTGTTGAAGAGGAGCGGACGGAATCGCTTTTCGCACCGGGGACATGTCCCCAAGCGGCCATTTATTGCGGCTGGTACAGC
>CAZIED010000013.1:0-19368 GCA_964538525.1 uncultured Pirellulales bacterium
GTTATGAGGCCGAGCGAAAAATTCGAGGACAAGGCGGCAGGTGAAAAAATGCCCGCAGGCGTGGTTGACGCCACGGTGAGGACATTTTCAGCCGACAACGCAGGCATCAAATGCTACTCTGCGTAGTAGCCCCGCCTTTGGCGGGACGCTACGTAGCACGAGCTTTGCAGCCGGCCGCAATAGAGCGGGTTATTCGGATAGGCTCTAATTATCCGGTTTTTTTGTTATGTGAAGAAACAGACAACTTTTTGCGTCACTATGTCGCTTATAATCTGTAGTTTCCCATTATCGACCAGATGTACATGGACGACATCTGCATATTTTCCGGCGTCGGGGGTAAGCTCAGTGAGTTTATTTGGCTTTTGACAGAGCCATTCTCTATTTAGAACTACATTGTCTTTTTGTGGAAAGACAGCCACATAAAAAATATCGCTTTCCACCAGGTCCTGGAAGAAATGAGTGCCGAAGGAAAGCTCCGGCATTAAATTGCCCCCCTCATACGCGATTTCACCAAGCACCGTTACCTTGCTTATCTCGTGAAAACCGACAGGAATACCGAGGCTTGGCGTGGAAGTTCCCCATCTGCCCGGTCCCAAAAGAATAGTCGGCTCGGTTTCCTTGTCTGGTATTTGCATATTTAATCTGCCGATAAGTCTGGCTATATCATACTTTTGAGTGATTGACAGCTCTGTATAAGCTGTAGGCTCAACATATATGACTTTCTTTATATTTTGAGAGATACTGCCACCCATGACGTACCCTTCTGTCTTGAACAGAATTTTTTCAGGTTCGATGCGTGAGGGCATTTTTACATTTGCCTGGAGTCCCTTGGTCTGCAAAGGCCTGCACTGAAGAAGATTTATCATGGCTTTTCCGTCGCTGGTAAAGTTGGTCGTAAATTCAATGTCAACAGGATACTGGTAACTTTTCTCGAGGGTTTTTAGTATCTTTTGCATGTTTTGTGTAAAAGATGTATCGCTAAAGAGCTTCTCAAAAGTGAGAATCCAATGCTCCTGAGCGGTTTTACCTAATTCCTTGGCTCTTCTGGCTAACTCAGAATCTCTGACAGCGACAAGCTCCCTCTTAATGTCAAACCCTTTGCGCAATAATTCCTCAAATGGCACTGTTACAAGTGCATTCTCGCCAGTGTCGAGCAAGTCCACTCTATGCTGAGAGAACTTTCGGATATCATCCATCCCACTAACCGGCCTCAGAAGCGGTTCATCGAGTGAAACAAGCCTGGGATAGTCGTCATCAACTCGATTAACAGCTCTGGTGCCGAGGCCAAAGACAAGCCTTAGCATTCCTGCTTTGGCATCAAGCTCGGGCTTCCACACAAACGTATTGTGTGAAAATCCCACACCGGCAAGGTCTGGAAAGAAGTAACCATTGCGATATGAGCCGGACACACGCTGAACAAGCAGAGCCATCTGTTCATCATCTTGGTCTAAACCTCTCTGCAATCGGTAGGTCAAGGCGTCCTGCCCCATAGTGCTTGCATAAATACGCCGCACTGCGTCTTCAAAGCGAGAGTATCGCTCTTCAGGATTTCCCTGATTTACACAGAAAAGGCTCAAATACTTGCCTGCAAAGGCGTTGCCAAAGGCGTCCTCCAAAAGGCTGCTTGACCGCACAATAATTGGAGATTGTCCGAAATACTCTATCATCTCATGGAACTGCTCTCTGATTTGATCTGGAAATCTGCCGGTTATAAGTTTTTCTCTCAGCTCGGCTGCTATTTTGAAATATCCTTGCTTGGTCTTTTGCTCCAATCGCAGATTCCACCAGCCGTTTTCGACAAGGTACGTGTAAAAAACATCCGAGCCGACGTAGAAGGAATCATGAGGCTCTAAATTACCTTTCAAGCCGAGAGACTCATCCGTTGATATAATTTTATTGGCCAGCAGCATCCCTACGGACTTGCCGCCAATAAAACCTGTTCCTATCATTCGTTTTCTGATGTCGAGCAGGTCTTCCAGATAGAAGTACTGCTTTGCAAGTGATAGCATCCTTTCTTCGCGGCCTATCATTATTTTGCTTAGCTGGTCAACAGCTTTTGCTTTTTCTTCAGAGGAGGCGGAATCGTTTTTCGATAATTCTTCGGCGTCGAGAAAGAGGCGGTCCCAGTAATCCAAAGCCCTTTGTGCCGGTTCAAGACCTTTTTTGGATATATAAAGAATCAATCTTGAAGCATCAATGCTTGTGGTGATGGGGACAAACTTGCCCTTTTTCTGGACGTGCGGAAGAAACATTGTGGGAGAATATCGATTCCATACCTTCAACGGGTGTATATGAAACTTTCCTTCAAAGTTATACAGATCTAATAAAATCTGGGTTGTTTCCCGAATGCGGGCTATGGTTTTAAATGAGTGGTTGTTCCTAAGCAGCGCAAAATAAGCGATTGTATCCAGCACCGCCAGATATGGACAGGTAACCATAAAGAAATTGCCTATCATCAAATCCGTTGCCCAAGCGCTTAAAAGGTCGGAAAGGCAGTCGAAGACATAATAGGCCTCTTTGCCCTCCTCTGCGATTATGTTATGCACATGAGATGAGAAAGTCTCAAAGCCGCTGCCTGCATTCAGATTATGAACGATTAATTTAGGATTGGCATCTATGAGAGGTGGGTGACTTGCGAACCTCATATAGACCATTTTTCGGCCGTCTTTAAGAGCTTTAGCTACATAAGGTGTTACAAAGCTGCGAAAATCTTCGATTCTTTCAACCTGCCAGACGACATTATCGCCCTTCTGAAGACCGGTGAGTATCTCATCAAGGCCTTCCAGACCTGTGCTTGCCCAGGGTGACATGTTTCACCAATCTAAAACATTTGTACTGCTTAAAAAATAGCCCGCCAATAAACCCGTCCTGAGCCGGGTCGAAGGATTGGCGGGCCAAATATTAGAACATATCTGGTCTTTCTTAAATAAGACCATGGTCGAGCATTGCATCGGCTACCTTCACAAATCCCGCTATATTTGCTCCCATTACAAGATTTCCAGGCTGGCCATATTCTTCAGAAGCCTCGTAACATTGCTTGTGAATGGCAATCATAATGTCGTGCAGGCGTCTATCAACCTCTTCACGAGTCCAGGTCATCCGCTGCGAGTTTTGTGCCATTTCCAATCCGCTTGTAGCGACTCCGCCGGCGTTTGACGCCTTGCCGGGTCCATAAAGTATCTTTTTGGCGATGAACTGTTCGATGGCTTCCGGCGTACTCGGCATATTTGCACCTTCCGCAACGAGATAGCAGCCGTTCTTAAGCAATTGTTTAGCATCTTCTGCGTCGATTTCATTTTGTGTGGCACTGGGGAAGGTACAATCGCACTTGATACCCCATGGCCGTACGTCAGGCAAATATTTAACTTTATATTTATCGGCGTACTCTTTTATGCGTCCGCGACGGATATTCTTTAAATCAAACACAAAGGCCAGCTTCTCCCGGTCAATTCCATTCGGGTCATATATTGTACCACTGGAATCGGAAAGCGTAACAACCTTTGCTCCAAGCTGGTTAAGTTTCTCCACAGTGTATTGGGCCACGTTTCCTGAACCGGAAACAGCACAAACTTTCCCTTCAATACTCTGGCCACGTGTCTTTAACATCTCTTCGGCGAAATACACACAGCCATATCCAGTGGCTTCAGGACGAATCAGAGAACCACCCCAGGTCAAACCTTTACCCGTCAGGACACCTGTATATTCATTGCGAAGACGCTTGTATTGGCCGAACATAAAACCGATTTCGCGCCCCCCGACGCCAATGTCACCGGCGGGCACATCCGTATCGGCTCCGATGTATCTGGCTAATTCGGTCATAAAACTCTGGCAAAAACGCATAACTTCACTGTCGCTCTTGCCTTTGGGGTCGAAGTCTGCTCCACCTTTAGCTCCACCCATAGCAAGTGTTGTTAGGGAATTCTTAAATATTTGCTCGAAACCGAGGAATTTTAAAATACTTGCTGTGACGGTCGGATGGAATCTGATACCGCCTTTATAAGGCCCTAGCGCGCTATTAAACTCGATTCGGTAACCACGATTGATGCGAACTTCACCCTTATCATCCTGCCAGGGAACTCTGAAAATTATTTGTCTCTCAGGCTCGACCACTCGATCGAGAATCTTGGCCTTGACGTATTCAGGATGCTTCTCAAGCACAGGCCCTAAGCAACTTATCACTTCTTTTACAGCCTGATGAAATTCAGCCTCTCCAGGATTACGTGCTACTACCTGTTCATAAACGGTTTCAATAATATTCCTTGGTATCATAAATAAACCTCTCGGACAGCCTGATAGAATTCGGTCTCGCTGGACGGCTGGGAAACGACCCATTCCATAAAGGAATTGATTAAATGCTAAATAGCATACTACTCCTTGACTTTATTCGATACGGACTCTATTATGAGCTTTTCTCCTTCTTAGTGACACAACCTGCAGGTAAGCAATCTCCTTTAGGTTCCACTCAATATTGCGACGTCTGCTTCCGCCTTGCCAACGGGACCTAATGTTTCTTTTTACAGATTCGTTGAACGGAATCCAGGTAGTGCTTCAGCAACCAGAATTTTTCTAGAAACTCAGGCCATCCACAGGAAGGGACAAATCCGTTCTTCGCTTCGTCGAGAATCATGCCTGATGAGGTAACAATTCTTTTAAATTCCCCCCAAATCTCCGCCCAGACTTTGTTTGCATCCTTAGTGACTGAACCAGCCACTTTCAGTAAATGCTCAAGCTCTGCCATGGGTGTGAAGGGTAGGATGACAGGTTCCTCATTCGAACTGCTCATGTCAGGCATTTTTTTTCTCAGTTTCATTATGACACTTTCATTCTTGGGTAAAATAGCCCACATTCAAGCCGGTAAGTGGCAAAGAAAAAGAAGCAGCGTACTCGATTCCCCTTCACTGTAACAGATTATGTATCCAGCTAAAAACTGACTATATCACCCATAAATAACCTATTAATTATGGGGTTATAAAATCCCATTTAATGCACATAAATCACATATTAGAATAGGCGAATTTTATTTTGATTTTGACTTGTTACAGAGTAACCTCGCACGTAACATTTTGTAGCTCAATTAGTTATATCCTTACAGAACATAACAAAAAAAATCTTGACTTATCGGGGTTTGCAGCGATAATTTTCCTATAGATGTTTGAGGTTCGAAATCAATGTGTATTCTGTGGGTGAAAAAATGGCCAAGAAGTCTATTCGTACGGAACTTTTAGAGGAGGTAAAGGCTCTCCGCAAGCGTGTGGCGGAATTGCAGGGCGCTAGCAGCACATCGGGCCAGCTGCATTCCGAACTTGAATGGGCTTTGCGAGAGCGTGTCAAGGAATTGAACTGCCTCTACACGATATCCACGCTTCAGGAGACGCACTTTCATTCTGCAGAGCGGTTCTTGCAGAGCGTAGCCGATTGTTTGCCAGGAAGCTGGCAATTTCCCGAATACGCGTGTGCGCGGATCGTTTACGGCGACAGAGAGTATGTGACAGTAGGATTCAAGGAGAGCAAATGGCGAATGGCCGCGGATGTATTTGCCGACGGCAAGCCTGTAGGTGTTGTGGAAGTGTTCTACCGGAAAGTGGTTCCTACGGCCGCCAAAAGTCCGTTTCTGAAGGAAGAATATGCTCTAATTCGTGCAGTGGCCGAGCGGGTTGGTAGTGTTTTGATGCACATGAAGGCCGAGGCTGATCTACGTGCAGCCCACAAGGCCATACAGAAGGAACACAAGGCGCTCCAAGAGGCAAACACAGCACTGCGTGCAGTCCTCTCCCGGCTTGAGGAGGATAAACGGGAGATCAAAGCATCCATTATTGCCAACATCCAGAAGATCATCATGCCCATCGTTTTTGAATTGGAGCTCGAAGTCAGAGGACCTCATCGGTCCTATGTGACGCTGCTCCGGCAGAACCTCCAGGACATCGCCTCGCCGTTTCTGACGCTGATATCCAGAAATCATATGCAACTGACGCCAGTCGAGATTGCAATCAGCACGATGATTCGCAACGGGCTGTCGAATAAGGAAATCGCACAGCTGCGGTCTATCTCTCCGGCAACGGTCCAGCGGCATCGAGAGAACATACGACGTAAGCTGGGTCTGAAAAACCGCAAGGTCAATCTCGCAACATATCTGCAGAGTTCGTTCTCCCAAGAATCTGCGCCGAGCGATGAAGCTCTGCAGGCCTCTATGGGCCGGAGTCAGATGCGAGATGAAACCATCTGGTAGTTCCTCCGTTAAGCGTAATTCTGCCCACGAATGCAGGTTCCATCTAAACGACATGCCCTACCGGCATGTCAGCTAACCCACATTTCCACGACACACTGAAAAATGCGAGTTAGGCGTTTATAATTTTTTCGGCTTCTTGCCTGTAAGCATCCATCACATACGGTATGCCAGAAACTTGCGCGGCTTCGGGTGTCAAAGCCATAAGGTCATCTCTGCTAATTGTGGAAATCTTGAAGTTTCGGCTACCGGCCATTAACTGCTGCAGACCAACTCTGAGTTTATCGATGAAGGTGTAAAGCCCGATAGCTCCGAGCGGGATTTCCTTGACAGTATCCTTGCCGTATTTGGCAGCGAGGTCCTCATAGCAAACAAAGATTTCCTCGACTTTCGTGCCGAAATCGCTAACAGTTTTGGGTAAAGCGTTTGCACCTTCCTGAAGCCATAAACCTATGTTCTTTCCGACCATACCCGGAATCATCAGGGCTCGGCCCATGCAAACTGCTTTTACAAATGGAGCACCCATTGCCAGTACCTTAAATATGTGGTCTTCAGTGCTGAAACCGCCGGCAATGGCAATATCCGGCACAAATGCGTCTTTGGCTGCTAATTTTTGGCAGAGCTCATAGGTCATCGCCTGCAGGTAGAACGTCGGAATACCCCATTCCTCCATCATCCGCCAGGGGCTCATACCCGTTCCACCCGGTGCACCGTCAATAGTCAGCAGGTCCAGCTTGGCATCGGACGACCATTTAATCGCCATAGCCAATTCGCGCATTGGATAGGCACCGGTTTTGAGCGTTACGCGTTTGGCTCCGAGCTTGCGTACACGTTCAACTTCTTTCATAAAACCTTCCTGGTCAACAAAACCAAGTCGGGAGTGCCTTTCGAAGTGCTTTAAAGCACCATCTTTGAAGGCTTTCTGGTGAGTTTCGATAGATGGGTCAGGAGTAACTAAATACCCTCTTTTCCGGAGTTCTAATGCTCTTTCCAGTGAATCAACTTGGATCTCACCGCCGATACACTTTGCGCCTTGACCCCACTTGAGCTCGATACTTTTAATACTCAGTTTTTCAATGACATATTCAGCAACACCCAGGCGCGTATCCTCTACGTTCATTTGCACAATCATATCGCCATAGCCCTCATTCCATCTGAGATATTGCTTAACGCGTTCGGCCATATTTGGTGCTTTTTTAATTTTGCCATTTGAATCCAGTTCCAGTTCCGGGTCTATACCGCAAACATTTTCACCACATACTATTGTAATACCTGCCATGCCAGCACCGGCTGCAAAATGCTCCCAGTTTTTGCGGGCAATATCGGTTGAACCTAAAGCGCCGGTAAATATGGGCATGCGCATCTTTACATTAGTCCCGCAACCATATTTAGTCTCGGTATCGACCATTGGAAACAGTGTGTTGTCTGGAGTGCCAACCTGACCTGCAGGCAACCCCTCTGCACCCAAAGCGTAACCCTGAATATTGAGATGCGAGTAATCAATGGGGTAATTTTTGTCGCCTCCTGCAGTAAGTGTGCCAAAGGGGCCAGGGTAGATTACTTCCCGGCCGCGAAAGCTGGACTTGAAAATCTCACAATTACCCCGGCAGCCATCAATACAACGTGTACAAATGCCCGAAACCGGCGAAACACTTCTGGAACGGTTTGAAGTCTGTGTAACTTCATTGGCATTGGGTTGCTGTAAATTCATTTTTTTACTCCTTCAAATTTGAAATTTTATTTGGATTTGATTAACAAAGTTAATAATGTAAGATAATAAAAAATCAGCATTATTAAAACAAACGCATTATATTTATACAAGTTATAAGTTAAATTTATAATGCACATAGAAACCTTGAAAATATTTTGTGATTTAGCAGAACTACGAAGCTTCTCTCAGACCGCTGAAAAGCATCTATTAAGCCAATCGGCGGTTTCTCAACAGCTTGCGCAACTGGAGCTTGAGCTAAAATGCCAATTGCTGGACAGAAAGAAAAGACCTATTGAGCTTACAAAAGAAGGCCAATTACTCTACCAAGCCTGCAAAGATATTCTTGAGCGATATGAACAATTAAAAAATGAGCTCAATTCTTTTAAGACCTCGATGGGAAACAGAATAAATGTAGCCGCCATTTATAGCATCGGCATGCATACCTTACCGGATTATATAAAAACATTTATGGTTAGTTACCCTCATGTTCATGTCCATGTTGAATATCTCAGCGCTGATAAAATCTACGAGTTAGTTCTGAGCGGCGACATCGATATCGGATTGGTAGCTGTACCCAAAAGAGACAAAAGACTTGAGGTTTATGATTTCGAAAATGAGCCGTTGGTTTTGGTCTGCAGCCCAAAACATACTTTGGCAAGTAAGTCGGAGATTGATATTCATCAATTGCAGTTTGAGAAATTCATCGCTTTTGAGGAAAATGTTCCAACTCGCATCTGGATAGATAATATTCTGGGGCGTTATAATATAAATGTCCAGCCTGTGATGGAATTCGATAATATCGAGACTATAAAACGAGCTATAGAAATAAATTCAGGAATTAGCATATTACCGCGGACCGCAATTCATCAGGAGGTAGAAAGCGGAACAATAAAGGCGATACCTTTTTCTAATGAAAATCTTACCAGGCCCACAGGGATAATCGTTCGCAAAGGAAAGATTTTAGGCCAATCCGGCCGATACTTTATAGAACTGCTAAGGAAAAAGGCAAAGTAAAAACACATAGAAATCAAAAATATAGGAATTAGGGTTCAGGGGTCGGGGGTCAGAAAAAATCTGATCCCTGAACCCTGATCCCTGGTCCCTTAATTTTTATTTTTTATTTTTGAATTTAAGCGGGATATGCCAATCAAAGCCGTAATATTCGACCTCGATGGAACGATAACCGAGCCATATTTTGATTTTGACGCCATACGTGAGGAGATGGGATTAGCGAAAGATTCTGGGCCGATCCTTGAAACCATGCAGAAAATGACCCCTGAAAAGCGCCAGCAGGCCGAAAAAATATTGCATTTTCACGAAGAAAAGGCCGTCGTTGAGTCCAGACTAAATCCTGGTGCGAAACAGACGCTCGTTGCACTTCACCAGGCCGGCATTAGTATCGGGATTTTAACGCGTAACAGACGCTGCAACGCATTAGCCATCGCTGCCAAGCATGACCTGAAATTTGACGCCATCGTAGATAGAGAAGATGGGCCGGTTAAGCCTGATGCTTTTGGCGTGTTAGAGATATGCCGGCAGTTCGCCGTTATGCCACAGGAAGCCTTTGTAGTCGGCGATTATCTGTTTGATGTGCTCTCGGCAAAGGCGGCAGGAGCTGTCGCAGTGCTTTTGGCCAATCACATAAGAGCTGATGAATTCGCCAAGTACGCAGATTTTCGTATCGAAAAAATAGACGACGTATTACAATTGTTGAATAAAATAAACAAAGGGAGCACAGAAACGTACAAGAAGTAAAAGAGGCAAATGGGTAAGAAAAGACTTATATTAGTTTCTCTGCTGCTGTCGGTATTAGCAGGTCTATTGCAGGGACCCCGCCTTGCGGGAACCCGGGCAAATAGCTGCACGGAAAGCCTAACGACCGGCAAACCCGAAGGAGCCGATGCTAACTCGGTCGATGCGATTCTTACACAGTTAAAAAAGAAAACCGCTGAGCTTGTCTCTTATCAGGTGCAGGTTGAGTATAGATTCAAGCAGCCGCTGCTCGAATCGCAAACTCTCAGAAAGGGTGTTTTGTATTATCAAAAGCTCGATGGAAAATCGATGCTTAGGGTAAATTTTCAAACGCTCAAACAGGATGATGAAGAAGAACGAAAATGCGCAGAGCACTTTATCTTCGACGGCATCTGGCTTACGCAAATAATCTACGAAATCAAGACGGTTAAGCGTCATCAGTTAGCCGAGCCGAATAAGCCTGTGGATGCCTTTGATTTAGCTGGGCGGAATCTGCCGATAATCGGCTTTACCCAAACCACAGACCTTAAAAAACAGTGCGAGGTGACATTGGTTCAACCCGAAAATGACAAGCTTGTCCCAAGCGCAGCCGAGGGAGCAGAAAATGCCTTTCATCTGCATTTGAAGGTCAATCCGGACTCCATATACAAAGATGACTACACCACAATCGATTTCTGGATCGATAAGAAATTGTTTCTACCTGCAAAAGTTGTTGCCGTTTCGACCGAAGAGGATATTTACCAGATAACATTCCTTCAGCCAAAGGTTAACGAAAAGATAGATAAAAAGATATTTGAGCTTGATATTCCCAAAGACTTTACGATAGAAGTAATTCCATTGGAGCAAAAAGAAGCAGGGAAGCCGGATTTATCTTAACATGCAAAGTGGGGTTTTGTTCCAGTAGATACGGTAGTTTATATGGGTTCAATGACGATTTCGGATGGCGATTTTTATCAGTTAATTGCAAATCGAGCACAAAGGCTGCTCGGTCTTGCAAAGCACATGGAGAGCTGTAGCTCAAACAGCAAATTTCTGACTCGTCCTTTTCTGGGTGAGCTTTTTTCACAGTCCATTCAGATTGAAGAGCTTCTTGATGCTTATGACGCGGGTAATAACTGCAAATGGTGTTTATTCAGGTCGCTCACCGCTGCAATCAAACTTTTTTCTGATATAAGCTATGAGCTGCTTCATATTCAGCACGCTGTTCCGGCTTATCGACTATTATCTATCGAAGGGGACTTTGTCAATGTCACAAGACAAACCCTTGATTTCACTGCTGATATTCTCAGAAGGGCAGCAAAAGGATTGCTCACAAGGGCAGAAGAAATAAATTTGCCGATCCCAACGGAAAATGGGAGCGGGAAATCCTTCAGCGAAGAGATTCTGCCGGGACGTCTCCGGCGTGACTGTAAAGCCTGCAGAACCGAAACCGTCTCGGAGATGGTCACACAGTTGGCCACCGCCTTTTTAAATCTCGCATCGGAGAGTAAAGATGTCCGTGCCGCCAGCAAGGCAAAACCGGAAGAATATATTAGCTATGTCGAACACTCAATTACCGAGGACAATTTGAGAGTTCTGGAGCTTCACTTCCATAATCTGCAATCACAATATGACACTTATGTCTCTGGTACCGAAGCTGAGCAGCAGGATACGGATTTGCTGGTTCTGAGAGGCCACATAAGCGTGGTCTTTCATCTTTTAAAGACGGCTACGTCGTTCGCTCACTACTACGAACGGCACGCGAATAAGCAGCCGTGTGAAATTTCTGCGATGCAGGAGACTCTTATCATGCCCGAGGAGCTGTTGAAAGTATTAATGAACTATTCCGTGATATTTATTAGTCTTTATATCGACTGTGCCGAGAATCTTTGCCGACAGATGCTGAAACGGTATGCCGAAGTAGTTCGTATTGCAGTTCCTGTCCCGCCGTATCACGGTTTTCATGTAAGGCCCGCCACACTGATTGCAAAGCTCGCCCTGCATTACGGCAGCGAGGTCCGAATGCAGTTGGATGATGAATCTTATGATGCCAGAGTGCCTCTGGAGCTGTTCCGGGCCAACGAAAAAATTAATGCTCAGAAACGCAAGTTTCTTGCAGCCGAAATCGTTCGATTAAAACTCATTCCGCAGTGGGCAACCGGCAAAGAGCTGAAAACTATTGTTCGTGACGTTATTGGCTCGCTTGCTGAGAAAGGCAGGTTGATTTTATATGAGCAGCCTCTGCAAATTCCAGATGAACCTTCACAAAGTGGAGGTACATTGCTGGAAAAGGTTATCGACGAAATGGCACAATTATTGGTGCTGGGCAAGATTGATATTAATACCGAGCTGACAGTGACGTTCGTCGGCGATAAGCGCGTCCTGGAGGATATTAAGCTCCTTGCAGAATCCGGCTATGGTGAGGACAAGCTGGGAAACAATATCCATTTGCCGGATAAACTCGCATATCTGCGACGATAATTTAAACTGTGAAAAACCTCAGGCTTGATATTTGGTCCCGCAATCCTTCGACTGGGCTCAGGACAGGTTTATTGCGGGATTCTGTCTTGATGAAGCTCAATAAATACGAAAGGACTTAAAATGGCCAAAGGAATCGTAATCTACTACTCCAGAAGCGGAAATACCAAGGAGATGGCTGAGATAATAGCCAAAGCAATGAATGATGCGGGCATTAAAACCGATTGCAAACCGGTCGATAAGGTAAAGGCTGATGAACTACCCGGTTATGACGCAATAGTTATAGGCTCGCCAACATACTACGGCCAAATGGCAGGTCCAATAAAAACACTGATAGACAGCCTGGTAGGCAAGCACAGCCAGCTCAACGGCAAAGTTGGCGGGGCATTTTCCAGTGCTGCAAATATCGGCGGCGGCAACGAAACTACCATCATGGGCATAATAGAGGCAATGCTCATCGCAGGCATGATTATACAAGGCGATCCACAGGGCGACCACTACGGCCCCGTATCAATTGGTATGCCCGATGATAGAGTCAGGCAGCAATGCCAGCGCAGAGGAAAAAGAATCGCAGAATTAACTAAAAAACTCATATTATGACAGTCTGTAATCTCATCTAAACCCCAAAATTCCAAAAATTATCGTTTTTTTATCAAAAAAAAGCAAATTTCTTTGACAAAATGATAGCGTATAGTTAATTTTTGCTCTGATTTAACCACACTACGTGGAACTATGTGGAGGATTATTTAATGCAGGAATATGAAGTTTTGAAATCAAAAGTAGCTGAAATTGAGGCTGACATCAGTAAAGCTGAAGGCGGGAACAAAGCGGCTGGTACGCGAGTTCGCAAACAAATGCAGGACATAAAGCAGGCTGCTCAAACTGTTCGCAATCGCATTCTCGAAATACGGTCAGCTCCGTCATAATTTAATCCGGTAGGCGTAGAGCGTCTTTTCGCTGGGACCCCGCTCTGCGGGAACCTGTGTATTCTTTGTGTTTCAGCCGGCTGCCAGCAGTTCTATTAGACTGCCGAACAATCGGTGGGTTAAGTTATTTTAAATACTTATAATCTCTTAACATAGTAAAGGTTAGTGATGCCCCCGCCATTACTGTTTGATTTGTCACAAATAAATTTGACAGGCAAGCTCCTCTTCGACAAGAACGCAATTTTTCAGGAAAATCCGCAAAGATTTGAGATGCAGCAGCTTGACGGTATCCTTTGGTACGATAAGGAAAGATTTCTTGTTCTGGGCTATAAGGACGTAACAGATAGTGAATTTTGGATACGTGGGCACATTCCGGACCGGCCACTTATGCCTGCGGTAATTATGATTGAAGCCGCAGCTCAGCTTTCCAGCTTTTTTGTTAAAAGAATTTATGGCGTGCAGGGTTTTATTGGCTTTGCCAGCATAGATTCTGCTAAATTTCGCGCTACCGTTGAGCCGGGAAGCAGGTTGTATTTACTCGGCCATCTTACCAAGTTCAAGAGGAGAAAATATACATGCAGTGTCCAGGGGGTCGTTGAGGGTACGATGGTTTTTGAAACAGTTGTATCCGGCTTGAATCTGTAATGCAATCCTTTCTGGTAAATCAGCAGCTTACGCACATAAAACAAATTTCCAGCTTGTTTTTCATTCGCTAATCTGATATAAATATTAGAGTGCCCCTTAAGAGATGTTCTGGTAATTTAGCCTATCCAACTCAAGAACAACAATTGGGCTATGATTGAATTTCCGATTGGCGATTTACAATCGCCGATTTGTAAATCGAAAATGCTTTTTAGAAATGAAAGTAAGTCTTTCCTACAGAGCAAATCGAAAATTGAAAGACCAAGAATGCGTTGTATAGTTTTGCATAATTTTTTGGCTCTTCTTGCGGTTGTTGCATTGGCCTCTTTGTGCAATGGGTCAAATAAAATCCTCGGTAATGCTGGGATTTTCAACAACCGCCGTGACGTGCCAGAAAGTTTTTCAGCTCAGGTTGCACCCATAGAGTTTGTGGATGTGATTACGACTGGGGATGTGAACGTGACGGAGGTACATCTTGAGGACCAGGCAAGGGAACGCTTTGGCGGGCCATGTCGTTTTGCGGTTCGCTATCCTGTCGATATTGACGTCTTTGCAAGTGGAACATGGGAATGGATAGACCCGGATAAATGGCTTTGGAGATTGAACGTTGTTTCGCCCGGAGCGAAGTCGTTAAGTCTCGGATTCACCGCTTATCAGATGCCGGCCGGCGGAAAGCTGTTTGTCTATTCAGCCAACGGCAGTAAAGTGCTGGGGCCATACACCGAACGCGATACCGCTTCGCATAAGCAGTTATGGACTCCGTTAATTTATTCTGACAATGTTGTGGTTGAGCTGGACGTTCCTGCTGATGCTCTTGAAAATCTCAAACTTACGCTTGGGGCGATAAACCACGGCTATCGTGACGTCAAGCCATCCATTGAAAAGTCTTTCGGCGAGTCTGGCAGATGTAACGTGAACGTTGCCTGTCCCGAGGGTGACAGTTGGGCGGACCAGATACGTTCTGTTGCTCTTTATCATGTCACACGTGCCGATGGCACGGTCTTTGGTACAGGTGCTTTGATGAACGATACCGCCCAGGATAACAAACCCTATTTTTTAACGGCTTTTCATTGTTTAGACGAATATGATGATGATTATCTTGCCGATCCCAACGGCGTTGCGGCTTCGATGGTAGTATATTGGAATTTTCAGGCGGGCACATGTAATCCAGACTACTCATCGCCTGATGTTCCCAAAGTAATTGCCGATAATGCAACGACAAGGTCCACTCTGATTATCTCGGAAGCGGGCACCATTACCGACCTGAATGTCAAGCTGAACATAACACATTCATTTGATGCGGACCTCGACGTGTTTCTTATTGCTCCTGATGGAACACAGGTCGAATTATTTACCGATGTCGGTGGACCTGGTGACAATTTCACAAATATCATTCTCGATGACGATGCAACGACAGCCGTTGATCTTGGCAAGGCTCCGTTTAGAGGCGCATACAGTCCGGAGGGACGTTTATCCAATCTTAACGGCAAAAGCATTACTGGCACCTGGACGTTGGTGATAATCGACGACGAAGCAGGTTTCTCCGGCACTTTGAATTCATGGTCGCTGATAAACTTACCAGCCAGTCAAGCTCAGACTGGAGCGTTTTTCCGCGCTGGGTACCAGCCAAGCGATTTTTGTCTGGTGGAGCTTGATGAAACGCCTCCGCCGTTATCCAATGTGTACTTCGCAGGCTGGGAGCGCACAAATTCGGCTCCATCCAGCGGCGTTGCAATCCACCATCCGGAAGGGGACATCAAGAAAATCTCTTTTGAGAATCAGCCTCTGGTTATTACCTCATTTTTTGAAATATTAGTTCCGGGCGATGGAACACATCTACGAGTTATTGATTGGGACGTCGGGACCACAGAACCAGGCTCATCCGGTTGCCCTTTGTTTAATGAAGATAAAAGGATTGTAGGTCAGCTTCATGGAGGTGATGCAGCCTGTTTCAACAATGAGTCCGACTGGTTCGGGCGGTTATTCTATTCCTGGACGGGAGGCTCCTCCCCACCAACTCGACTGAGTGACTGGCTCGACCCGCTTGGAACCGGACAGACAACGCTGGATGGAAAGAACCCAGCTCCTGCGGCCAACGAATATTTATCGTCTGATGTCCCCAAGATTATCGCTGATAATGCCACTACAAGCTCCGCTCTGGTGATCTGGCAAGCAGGTACCATTGCCGATTTGAATGTAAGGCTTAACATCAAACATTCGAATGATGCAGATCTGGAAGTCTTTCTTATTGCGCCGGATGGGACACAAGTCGAATTATTTGCCAATGTCGGAGGATATGGTGACAATTTCTCGAATACCATCCTGGATGACGAGGCAGCGACGGCCATTAATCTCGGCAAGGCTCCCTTTAAAGGCTCGTATAGTCCGAAGAATAATCTTTCTATTTTTGACGGAAAAAGCATTACAGGCACCTGGACGCTTGTTATAACCGACGCAAAAGTCGGTGGCGCTGGAACTTTAGATTCGTGGTCGCTGATTGTGGAAAATTAAATATCAAAAATCAAAATGAAAAATTAAGGAAGGGACCCCGCTCCGCGGGAACCAAGTCATCCAGCACTTGAAGATTTCAAGTGATGGATTCCACAATTTTTATTTTTACATTTGTGAACAAATAGTCCCAAGGGGATTCGAACCCCTTAGCAAAAATCGACAACCTGTTGATAATACAAAACTTACGGAAAACAAAAATCCTGTCTTGTCCACCAGCTTGGACAAAATCTTGCAAAATCAGCCCGAACTTGAAGCTTTAATCACCGCTTGGCCGAACCTGCCAGACGCTATCAAACAGGCAATCAAAACACTGGTCGAGACGGCCAGAAAGTGAGTGCAAGATGGTCATGGACAGATTAGCAAGGCGGCTTGAGAAAATAGAAAAAGAGTTAGGCAGTGAGGACGAAATACAATGGCTTCGTTTGCCCGACCATAACAATCCTGGGCAGTTCATAGAATTTAAGGGCTGTCGAGGCTTTGCGGATTTAATAGTAATGGCTGCAAAACAGAAGGCAATAAAAAGCAACGGAATGTAACGAATGAATGAGTTAAACGCCAGGCAACGCAGGGCAATACCCTTTATCGTGACCAGCCCTACTATCATCGAGGGGGTTACAAAGGCCGGTGTGAATCCAAAGACCTTTTACCAGTGGTTAAAACAGCCGGAGTTTAAGGCTGAGCTTGACCGGCAAAGAAACGAGATAGCCGCTGAGGCGTTTGGCATACTGTCTCAGGGTTTAACCAAAGCGGTCGAAACGCTTGTCGGTTTGTTGAACAACAAAGACGATCGGCTGAAACGGCTGACCGCTAAAGACATCATCGACTTTATAATCCGGCATAAGGAAGTTGATGATTTAGAGCAGCGGATTGAGGCGATAGAACAAAAACTGTCAGGGCTAAAGTAACAACCTCATCGTTTTTTTCTCAAAATCACCGCACCGAGGCCGAGCAATAAAAAGCGCGGATGGTTCGGCTAAACCGTCGAGGAAATCGCCGATGTATTCGGTTAGCTTGTCTTCGTTTTGGATTGCTTCTCGTTCGGCTTGCTCGGACGGACGAGGTTGAACCTTTTGTGCCACTCCCTCATAAACACCGCCTGAAATTGTTTTGCCCTTTTGCTCATTTTCGTATCTGCCTTTTTTCTACTATCGCCGCACCGAGGCCGAGAAGTAAGAAATAAGATGCTGCTACACACCATAATTATGCCTCTGGTACTGCAAACTCTGCACACAAATCTTTAAACGTTTTGGGTCGGTATTGGTCCCATTTTTCTTGACGAACGAAGAGAGGTCGGAAATGTAGCGATGGGTTTTTATTTGATGCGTCAATGTACCATTGGCATAACCGTTCCCATTTACGGGGGTCTTCTAAATCTTCGCGGCCTTTTGTTTCTATTATCCAAAAATCGCTCACCGTCTTCTTCACGATAAAATCAGGGTAATAGTTGGAAATACCGCCATCTGTTGTTTGGTATTCGATTTTGAAATGGGTACTTTGTGAGTTTTTGACGAATGAGATTATGTCCTCACACTTATCAAGAAATGCAGCAACCTCTAACTCTAAGTGACTGTCGCCGACAATTTTGTTGAAGATAGACCTTTGCGGGATGATATAATCTTGGTCATTTACAATAAACGGGCGTGTTTTGCTCAGCTTTATAGTATCCCTGATTTCTGTTGTGCCCTTGTCCCGTACAGTCAGGGCATTTATAGCAGTTTTGAAGCTTTCAAGAACTGTTCGAGTTACTTCAATTTCCGATAGGTTCCGTAGTATGTTAAGGTCATCTAAATCAACCCGGCTTTCAAAAAGCTGTGTTTCGATAAACTGTTTGAGTTTGCCAAAAAGAATATCAAAGCCCCCGACAAGCCGTAAATCCCGCATTATCGTTTTGGCAAAAAAGCCAACCGCACTTTGATGGGTTGGAGTGAAAGCCAAATCCAAAATGGTAGTATGACTGAACGCCTCCGTGTCTATGTCTTTGAATACGATTTCTCGCTGTTCATCTTCACTAAAAGTTTTAATCGGTAGGTTTGGCTTTGGCAGATTGTCCAAATCTAACTGCTCAAGATTCTTGTATTCCCGGTAGATTCGAGGAGCCATCACAGGCAACTCTATATCGAGCTTCGCAATATCTTTCTTTTTGTTTTCCTGGTCTATTTCTATTACAAGAGGGGCCTTGGGGGTACTGCCGGGACCCATCGGGGCATACTCAAGCTCAACACCTTCGCAGCGAATCGACTCCACGAAATCCATTAAAGCATCTGTGCCTACTACGCTAACTTTTTCGTCCACATTTTGACCCCTGAACATCGGTCGCAAACCTCGTCCAAGTGTTTGCTCTGGCAAAATCTTACTCCGGGCCTTATAAGGTCGCAGACCGACCATAGCCACAACATTCTGAACATCCCAACCCTCCCGTAATACCATTACCGAGACGATTGCCTTATACTTGTTGTCGAAGTGGTCAATTTCTCGACTTTCCTTGCGTAGGTTGTCCATTTCCTGTTTGCTTTTCCCGCTGGATACTTCTGGAATCTCTCCGTTATTCTTTGTGTGAATGACCAGTACAGCTTCTTGAAATTCAGGGTAGCGGTCTTCTAAAAATTCACCAACCTCATCACAGTTTCGTGTATCATCGGTCATAACAAACAGCACAGACTTCTTGCTCATCGGTTCAAAACGCTCGTAAATCTTTTTCCATTCAAGATAGCCTAAATGCAGGTAATCTTCGTATTGTTCGGTGAATATGCCGCTTTGGTGTTCGCTTAGCTTTGCCCTTAATGGAGCATCAGGGGGAGAACCGGTGTTTTAACAACACGCTGTCGAACCGCTTCAACTAACGGATAGTCGGTAATAGTCTGAACAAAAATTGCACCATTACTGTGCTTGGGTGTTGCGGTGAAGTCAAACTGCGCTGACAACTTACTGCCTTTGAGCCGGAGTTGGTTGGAGATGTCCTGGATATTTTTGAACCACGCCATATCGGGGTCGTGGATATGATGAGCCTCATCATTAAGCACAATCAAATCCGGCACGTCCCGAATAATTTGTCCCAAATCAACCTGAGAGTTGGTCGTCTTGCCTGTCGGCCTTTTGCCGAAGAAATAATCCATCGTATTGTCATCATCAAAAGATGGCTCGGCGGC
>CAZIED010000014.1:0-14901 GCA_964538525.1 uncultured Pirellulales bacterium
AATAGTGATAAAAGCCAAATAGGCGAATAATCCCCTTGTAAAATGTGGGATTATTTATCCTCCTTCACTCGGAATTGAGAACCTGATTCTATCCCTTAATTAGCTCGTGATAGAGAGATAGTTTGTTTAATATCTCATCCTTATTTGCTGACTCAATCTGATATATTGTCCATCCTTTATTTTTATGCTCTTTGCAAAAATCTCTCCACTGCTGTTCGTATTGCTCGTAAATAGTCCTTTTGTATCCTGTCTGCTTCATCACAGACTGTATTTCCTTAGGATTGCAGTATTTTATAATTATGTTCTTATCTCTGAAAACGAAGTTGATGCTTACTGTTTTGTTATCTATTTTTAAAATCCTGTCTATTTCAAAACTGTTTATATTGTTGCTTTTAAAATAGCTACAAATTATCTCCTTGCCGTCAGAAATATTAAATTCGAGTTTAGGACCTAAATATTTAGCCGGCGGTTTCACCGCCGGTTTATAACTACAAGCATTAGGATAACAATGCGTGATGCAATCAACCAAACCAGGCTTTCTCCGGCTATAAAAGTAAGGCCAGTAATAGCAGAGGCCACAGTCGGATACCAGGCCGGACGGATGGTCATAGGTAAAAGCATAAGGAGAATACCGGTAATAGTCAGGAACCAAGCCGGAGGGATTTTCGATGCTAAAAGCGTACGGAGAATAACTTAAATCGGACCGAACCAGACCCGAAGGATTATTGTAGCTAAAAGCATAAGGTGAGTATTCAAGCATTCCACATATCAAACCGGATGGATATTCGTAGCTAAAAGCGTAAGGTGAGTAACGGACATAAAATTGACTGGAAGTACAATAACTATGCCCACTGGAAATATTGGGTAGCAAAATAAATGCCGCCAAAGTGAATATTGAAATCCTTTTCATTATTCGACTCCTTTCATCAAATACTGGCGTTCAACCTTTTCTTACGTAATCACCTCCCCGATGCAGGAATATCGCATCAGAACATTGGTAAATTGGGAAATATAGAAAAGAAATTGATGTCCAACCGCCACTTCGGTCTGCGATTGCGGATATGCAGCCGTGAATAAACGGCACTTCCGTTGCTCTCTACCGCTTTCCTCCATGAAAGCGAACATACTTATACCTCGTATGTATGGATAACTAATCCGTAATTTATTGGAGTGGAAAGGCTTATATTCCAATACCACCCTCCACGCCCTCTTTTATGTACTACAGGCGATATATTACCGGACTGAACCGACAAAAGTCAAGAAAATTCTTGTCACTTTTGAAGATTTCTGTCGTTTTCAAGTCGAAAATCAAAAGCCGGCCATCAAAATTCCGTCTTCTGTTGTCTGTCTTCCGTATTCTGTCTCCTGTATTCTGTCTATTGAATTCAGCACTTTCAAGATTTTTGATTGTAAATCTTTCGGTCAGGATTTTAATATACTTCTATGCTGGAAAAAGGGCTTGTTCAGATTTATACCGGCGACGGCAAGGGCAAAACTACGGCTGCGTTCGGCCTGGCTTTACGGGCTGCGGGCCAGGGAAATAAGGTTTTGATATATCAATTCTTAAAGCCGCTCTCTATCGGTACCGGAGAACGGTTCGCACTTATGCGGGGCGCGGCCAGAATCCGGGTCGAGGCTCTTGATGTGCCCTGGGATATGACTAAATCCTTTAATGACGAAAAAGCTGTTGCCCAGATGCAGGCTGATATAAAAGAAGCTCTCGAAAGAATAGCTCAAACCGCAGAAAGAAGATTATATGATGTGCTTATACTTGATGAGATTGTATATTGCCTTTCAAAAGGCCTGGCTGAGTTAAAAGACATCAAGAATATTATTGACAAAAAAGACCCTGCGGTCGAAATTGTTCTAACCGGCCGAGGTGCAACAAAAGATTTGATAGCGATGGCAGATTTAGTGACGGAAATGAAAAACGTAAAACATCCGTTTGACAAAGGGATAAAAGCCAGGAAAGGAATTGAGTTTTAATTGATTTCGGGCTGTTGGCGCTTGCAGACGGCTGATTTTTCAAACAAATGATAACAAGAATTGAATAACCTATTTATGGAGGGTCTAAATTATGATTTCAAAAAACCGATTGTTTTCACAAGTTAAGAGGGTATGCGTCCTTATTGGATTGGTCCTTTGGATTACATTGATTATTAAAAATGTTCAGGGAAATGATGACCAAAAATCGAATGTCGATACGGCAAAGCCAAAGACAAATCAGATTGTCTTGAAAGTCGTCGGCCCAGATGGCAATAAACTCGGCAATGCGAAAGTTTATCAATACTATTCGATATACAATGGCCAGCAGAAAGGTAGAGAATTTACCTGCGATGAAAATGGTCTGGTTAATTTGGCCGAGAACGACGTATTTCAATACGAGAGGCAGCGAACAGGCATTGTCCTGTATGGTCTTTACAATGACAAATTGGCGGATTTTGTAGATGTTAACGCCAATGACCTGAACAAAGAAGTGACATTTAAACTTACCCCTGTCAGCAGGGTCTTCGGCAAACTAAACAGCACTGATTTGAATAACCTCGGACAGAAACTGCAACGGACAAACGTATATGTCTGGCGCGGTAACGACCGGCCGATGTCGTATATGAGCGAACAAGGTGATTTTGAGTTCCTTCTGCCAAGTGGCAATTACAAGCTTTATGCATACGGGACCCGTTTGTATGGAAAAGAAGAGAAGGTTGAGGTCACGACCAAACAAGAGGAGCTGGAGAAAAATTTTGACCTGCCGGCTGACCGGTTGGCACATTTGATCGGAAAAGAAACGCCCGAAATGCAAAAGATAAAAGGGTGGATAAACAGCAGGAAAATAAAATTGGCAAACCTTCGCGGCAAGGTTATCCTGCTGGATTTTTGGGGGACATGGTGCGGCCCCTGCATTGCAGCAATACCAGAGTTAATTGACCTGCACGAAAAATATCACGATAAAGGACTGGTTATCATCGGCGTACACGATGATTCAATGAATTCTATAAAGGATCTGGAAAAGAAAATTGGTCAATTGAGCGAAGAACACTGGAATGGCAGAAAAATACCATTTGCTGTTGCATTGGATGGTGGGGGCAACATACCTATTGAGGGCACAGAACGCACAGCTCGCGGAGCAACAACTGCAGCATACGGAATACAGAGTTGGCCAACAGTAGTTTTGATTGACAAACAAGGAAAAGTCGTCAAACAGTATTATCATCAAGAGGATATCCAACTGCTCGAGAAGCTTCTGGTCTCTGATGTTAACAATCAGCCCTGATTATTTGTCTTGTATCAGGTGGATTAACAAAATAATTGGAGCATCCAGACAATGTCTGCAAAAGTCGGTGTGATTATTTGTGCAGCCGGGCCCGGCAGCAGATTCGGTGGAAAGAGAAAAAAACAGTTTGTCGATGTAGCCGGCCGAGCGGTTTTTCTGCGAAGCATAGAGCTTTTTTCAAGCCGTGACGACGTAAAGCAGATATTGTTGGCCATCCCAGCGGAAGACCAGGAGCTGGTAAATATTAAATGGGGGGCCAATCTAAAGTTCTTCAATGTTAAAACTTATATCGGTGGTGCTGAACGATTCGATACAGTCAGTAAGGCGCTGGAGCTTGTTAGAGATGATATCGAGCTTATAGCAGTCCATGATGCTGTGCGATGCTGCGTGACGGCAGAATTGATTAATGAGGTTATTGCCGCAACCGCCAAGACCGGCGCAGCAATACCAGCCTGCCCAATTTCGGCAACCGTCAAGGAGGTAAAAGATAAGACGATAATCAAAACCCTCGATAGAACAAACCTTTATGAGGCACAGACGCCGCAGGTTTTTGAGAAGGCCCTTCTTAAGAGGGCTTATGCAAACCTTTCCATCCTCCGTAGCAAGGCTACTGCGGAGGACGGGAAAAATCTGAAAGAGAGAAAAATTAGCGATGATTCTCAGCTTGTGGAAGCATTGGGCGTAGTAAAGGTAGCGATTGTCGAGGCGGGTTCTTCAAACATAAAAATTACCCGGCAAAGTGACGTCGCAATAGCAGAAGCGATTCTGAAGTCTCGACCTCAGCCCAAGCCTCAAGGCCCCATCGGCCCCTACATTGAGGCTCAGTGGTGAAAGATAAGGATTGAGTTTTGCCGGTATATTTTGTAGGATAATTTTATAGACTGTCTATTTCGCATGAATTCTGTTATTTTATCTTGAATTTGACGAAAGGAATAGAAGATGGATAAGATAAGTCGCCGACGATTTCTCGAGAGCGGCCTCTCTGCCGCAGCAGGGTCATATTTAGCTCTTTCGTTTTATGGGGCTCGACCAGCCCATGCGAGCAGCGCAGACGTAATTCGTATCGCCGTCATCGGCACGGGCGGGCGGGGCGGTGGTCTCATAAATGATTTCCAGAAGCTCAAAGGCGTAAACGTCGTTGCCTTGTGCGATCCGGATCAGCAGCGTCTCGATCAGAACCTTAAAAATTTCAAAAGCAAGTATGAGATTAAGGATGCTTCTGCAATTCAAGGGTACGCCGATGCTCGGAAAATTCTTGACCGCAAAGACATCGATGCTGTCGTAATCGCCGCGCCCAATCATTGGCACAGCTTAATGACGGTCTGGGCCTGCCAGGCCGGCAAGCACGTGTATGTGGAAAAGCCTGTCAGCCACTCGATCTGGGAAGGCCGCAAGATGGTCGAGGCGGCCCGCAAGTATAATCGTATCGTGCAGGCCGGCACTCAGCAACGCTCGTGTCCGGCCGTGATAGAGGCTGCCCGCGATATCCAGGCTGGAAGATGGGGGAAGGTGCATTGGGTGCACTGCTCTAGGCTCGATACGAATAACCGAGGGTCGATTGGGAAGGTCACCGAGCCTCAGCCTGTTCCGAGCAATATCGATTACAACCTCTGGGCGGGTCCGGCTCCGATGACACCAGTCATGCGGAAGAGTTTCCACTACGACTGGCACTGGCAGTGGAATTGGGGTAATGGCGAGATGGCGAACTGGGGAATTCACTATATGGATGACCTGCGTCATATTCTGGGCTGGAAGGATGTTCCTGACAAAGTGATTGCTGTCGGCAACCGTTTCGCCTGGGACGACAACGGCCAGACGCCCAACATGCACATTGCACTTTTCGATTATGACGGCTTAAAAGTCGTTGTTGATATTCGCAATTTACCCGACCCCAAGCGTAAGGGTGGTAAGACAGGAGCTATTTATCTCGACCGTCGTGAAGGTAATTACATCCAGTGTGAAAATGCTACTGTTCGCATTTCACGCGGCGGCGGCTGGGCGTATGACAAGGACGGCAAACGCATCTATCAATATAAGGGCGATGGTGGTGCCGCTCACGCCCAGAATTTTATAAACGCCCTACGTAGCGGACACCGTAATGACCTCAATGCAGAAATCGAAGTCGGCCATCTCAGTACCGCCATGTGTCACTTGGCCAATATTAGCTTCCAGGCCGGCAAGGAGGCACCAGTTGACGAGATCCGCGAGAGCATCAAGGCCCATGAAGATGCCGTCAATACACTTAAAGATATGCTGGAACAACTCGACGGCAATAGCGTCGATTTAGTTAAACAGCCGTTTATCCTCGGACCTGAATTGACTTACGACCGCCAGCAGGAGCGCTTTGTAGGAGCAAACGCCGAGAAGGCCAACACGTTTGTCAAATGTTCCTACCGCGAGCCGTTTATTATTCCTGAAACGATATAGTCAGTCAGCAAAGCTATCACTTTTTAAATTGGGCGAATAGGAACAATCGTCATTTTCGGCAAAACAAAATAGGCGGTTGTTCCTATTTTTAGTACTTTCTGTATGTCTTATCTCATTTTTCGTATGCGGACTTCGATATTCTTTGCATCTTTCAATAAATTGACGAGCGTATTTGTGTCTGTTTGCCCGTAGTGATACGGATACAGAATCTTTGGCTCAAAGGCCTTTGTCGCATCGGCTACCATCTCAGGCGTCATTGTATAGGGCAGGTTCATCGGCAGAAAAGCGATGTCGATGTTTTTTAATCTTTTCATTTCCGGTGTGTTTTCTGTGTCACCGGCTACATAGACTCTTTTATCGCCGAACGTAATTACGTAGCCGTTGCCTTGACCCCTGGGATGGAAAGGCTGTCCGCCAGGCCTTTTATTTACAATGTTATACGCGGGTACCGCCTCGATTTTCAGTCCTTCAATTGTTTTGACGTCGCCGTTCTGCATAATAATCCCGCCGGTGATTCTATCTGTACAGGCTTTCGTCAATATTACCTTCGTTCCTTCTTTGCGAAGGATATTTATCGCCTCTGTATCAAAGTGGTCGGAGTGTTCGTGAGTGATTAAAATAATATCAGCCTTGGGCAGCTCGGCGTAATCTGTCTCACTGCTGACGGGATCAACGTGAATGATTTTGCCATTGAAAGTGAATATCAGTGTTGCGTGTCCGATGAAGGTAATTTTCAAATCGCCGGCATTTGTTTTGATAATGTCTTCTTCAAATTTCGACATAGCTTTTTCCTCAGTTTGTTTAGCTTGTTCAGCGCCTTTAACTTTCATCTTGATCGAATACAGTGAGGTTCGAGCGGTAATAAAGAGTGTCTGTTTATCTTTTCCGCCAAAACAGATATTGGCCGGCTGCTCAGGAACCTCAATTGTCTCTATTTTTTCACCATTTTTGTTATAGACCGCCACGACTTTTGTCGCTAAATAAACATTACCTTGGTTATCAATAGTCATTCCGTCCGCACCTTCGGAAGCAAATAGCTTTTTGTTCGACAGCGTTCCATCTTCATTGATTGTGTATACAAATGTTTTGTTTCCGCCATGGTCGGTGACATAAAGCAATTTACCGTCGGCTGAGCCGATGACTCCGTTGGGTCTGACCATATCATTGATTACTCTGATGAGTCTTTTACGGTCGGCTGAAAGATAATAGACGTGTTCACCATCCTGCTCCATGTTGTCCCTATTTCCGTAGCTCGGGTCGGTAAAGTAAATACCGCTATCCGGGGCAATCCAAAGGTCGTTGAGGCTGTTGAAGCGTTTCCCTTCATACTTATCGGCTAACACAGTGACATTACCCTTTGGGTCGATGGATACTAATTGTCGGCCGGTTCCCTGGCAGGCAATGAGGTTACCGGCTTTATCGAGGAAAAGGCCATTAGCGCCTCTTGTATTTTCGAGGAAAGTTGAGAGCTTGCCGTCCAGCGACCACTTGTTGATTCGATTGTTTGGTATATCTGTAAAGAATATATTCCCCTCAGCATCGGCAGCCGGCCCTTCCGTGAATCCAAAGCCGCCGGCGAGTTTTTCTACCTTCGCGCCTGGTGCTACAACACTTGTTTTCTCGGCACCAACAGCCGTTGCTGCAAATACAAACATTATGGAAATCAAACAAAAGTATTTATTTCTCATTTGAGACTCCTTTCGTTGGGGATCCAATCGCAACCAATTCAATGCCGTTGCCGGATCCCAGATTACGAGAATATTGCTTATCTTTGGAATTGTTCCAGTGCTCGTGGACGCCAAGACTTGTCAATTTTGTCCCATCACCTTCCGGATCGTAAGATGTCCCTGAGGGTGGCTTATCCGCAAATGCTGCTTCATGTAGATAGTTGTCCGGATTGCCTGTCACAGAAGTACATCTTGGCTCATTTCGCAAAAAGTCCAAACCCACAGAATCGATGGCCACAGGGTCCTGCGACATAAATAGGCTGGAGGCCCAATCGTTTCCGAATGAGAGGAAGCGAATCACATTGCCTTCGTTATGCTCTGCCGGATACAGGCCATCAAGCATGTAAAGCAAGGTCTTGCCACCCAAATGCCTGTGCCCAATAAGATCAACAAGGCAGTTATATGAGCCCATGCTGTCTCTTCGATTGCCGTAATTATGCAGCGGTCTCGGCGTCCAGCCGCCGTTGTTTGGGAAGTACGTTGTGCCGAAATGGTTCTTTGCGCATAGCGTGACGCCGAATAGAGTGTGTGCTCTCATCAGCGCAAGATTGATTAGATACTTGCTCTCAGTGACGCATTGTGGAAGGTAAGCAGTACCTGCCTTGGTAATTAGCGGATTATTGCCGTCATGAACCGCTGCAATACGCCCATCCTTCGCATTATTGGGTGCGACGACAAACCTGACACTTTGAAAATTCTGGTCAGGATTGCTTTTAATCTTATTGTAAATTGGATCGCCGATGTACCGCGATGCATCATACAGCGTAATCGCAGAACCAGGCACACCGGCCTTATTTATAAGCTGATTCACGAGTGAGTAAACGACATGAGGGCTTGGATTACCAACATCTGGTGCCCAGGCATTGCCGCGTTCCTGGTTCATATTGATTTTGATGGCGATCTTTTCGCCCTTTTGATAGCCTATATCCCCAAAGCCTCTGATTTTATTGAAGAACTTAAAAAGTGCATCCCATGCCTGTGGGTCGCTTGTTTGGCCGGTCAGCCCCTGAATGGTTTTGGAGATCATTGAATCGACCTTGCTCTGGTCGGTATTTTTGTCATCCCACCAGCTGCCGGTCGAGCCGTCCCAGGCGGTTGCATTAGTATCCTGCACCCATACTACACGACCTGGGTAAATACCCTTTGCGACGCCTATGGGGCTATTTGGCTGGTCGGTTGGTGCAAATGCCGCCTGTGCAGGTCTTTCCGCAGTTACGTTAAGGGACAACCATAAAACTATTACGCTTATGGCAAGAAAAATCCCCGCTAGTATATATCGTGACTTCTGCAGGAGGCATCTGGCTCTGCGATATATCAAGGTCGAGCCGACGATACCTGTGAGCCAGATTATAAAGCCGCCGGCCAAAGGTGCTGCTACCCGCTGACACGGATAGGTCGCACGCGCCGGCTTTGGCAGCACACGAATAAGAAACCAAATAAGTGAAACCAATCCCGCAACGGGAAATAACCACATCAGCCAGTGAAATTTGTTATTATACGAATGTGACTTACCTGTCTTTGGACAAGCTGGCTGATTGTGTTTTGTCGTCGTTAACATCTTGGCACCTCCATAATAACAAAGACCCCATCAATCTGGTTATTTATGTTCATTACCAGGCTTTGTTGATTGATGTTTTATCTTTGACTCTTCCAAAAACTTGTCCATTTTTACAAGGCCGATCAGTACAGCAATCGCAATAATAGTTGATATAACCGCCAGGCTGTAAAGGGCTGCACCGCAGGCCATTCCGATACTTGCAACCAGCCAGATTGTCGCGGCTGTTGTTAAACCATGTATGCCTCCCCGTTCTCTTATAATCGCGCCGGCTCCTAAGAAGCCGACACCTGTTACTATCTGAGAAGCTATTCTCGTGACGGAATCGCCGGGTTTGGCCATTTGTTCAGAGATGATGGTAAAGACGGCTGAACCAAGGCATATCATTATATTGGTTCGCAGGCCCGCGGGCTTACCGCTTAATTGTCTCTCAAGCCCAATTACACCTCCGAGAACAACAGCCAATAATATCCTTAGTACCTCCACTATGTTACCTTTCAATCAGCGTCTCATCAACCTGCATTCCGAAGTGTCTGCCTGAGGCTGTGCCTCCGGACTTTTCAATATGAGCGAGAACCTTGTCACCCGGTTTCAAATTAGTTATCGATACGGCCTTTCCTTCGGGGCTGACTAAGCGAATCGTCTCTGCGTTTTGCATGACTAAACTTAGAGGCCATCCTTGTGCCTCTGCTTCGATGAGCATCATGGGCCTTTTTTCGATCTTGTTTCTGCCTAAGTATGCTGTTTGGCTTCGGCCTTGATAATTCACCAGCAGCACCTCATCGCCGGCTTTTAAATCGGCTAAGTATTTTGTTTTGCCGCCCGGCGTTAAGGTATAAGCGTGTACGGCGCCGGCGTTGACACGGAAGGGACGCGATGCCACGTAGGGATTGTCAATGGATTCGGAATGCACTAAGAAAAAACCGGAAGCGGTATTGCCGACGAGCATCCCTTCGCCGACAGCCATTTGCGTGCAGGTGTCAAGGCAGGAGCGGTCGCCCATGCCTAATTGTTTTGTGCTTGTGATTGTTGCTGTGACGAGTGTCACTTTCTCGCTTATGCCGTGAATGATTTCAGCGGTCTTTTTGATTTCGTTTGTCTCTTTGGTGTTTAGCACAACGCCATCGACACCTTTTTCGAGTATCTCGACCATAAGTTTGGCTTGCTTACTATTTTCGACCTGCACCAGAATATTTTTGCCTCGGCGGGCAAGCAGATTCTCGATCGGGATTATTGTCCAGTCGAGCATTCGCAGTACCACAATTTTTTCAGCCGGCACCGCTGCTGCTTTATCTTCGTCGGCCTTGCTGGCTATATCTATGAGCTCGACATCTATGCCTGGCCGAATATCGCCGTTTTTTTCAACGGTTATGATTTTGCCGAGCTGGCGAACTGTTTCGCTTTTGCCATCCGGCAGCACCACCGCCTCGGCTCCGCTTTCCAGCGCCGCTATAGCAAGACTCTTTTCATATGGAACAACATTTACCCACAGTTTCTTCATTTTTTGTTTAAGTCCTTTTTAATCTTTGAAAATTGTTGTTTGAGATTAGGAATATCTTCTTTAGCTACCTTCCATGTCCTGCGCAGGTTTACTCCAAAATATTCGTGAATTAATACATCTCTTAAACCGGCAATTCTTTTCCATGGAATCTGGGCATACTTGTTTCTGAAATCGTTGGGTATATTCTTCACCGCCTCACCTATTATTTCCAGTCGACGAATAACTGAATCTTGGATCTGGGTATTAGAAAAGAATTTTTGTTCGTCAATAGTTTTTGTATATTCCTCGATTTTTGAGACGCTATCAAGAATGTCCTCGATGTATAACCGCATATCTCTGATCATAAAATCACCTGTTGTTCTTTGAGAATGCTTTCTTTGATAAGGGGCTTGATGGTGTCATATTCCACCAAATCGACATTTCTATTTAGTGCTTCTTCCAATTCGATTTTTAGTCCGATGAATCCGAGCAAGCTGATGTCGTTATCGATCTGGACCAATATATCGATGTCGCTATCGGATTGCATCATGCCCTTTACGATGGAGCCGAAAAGGGCGGCTTTGGTAACTCCGTAGCGTCGGAGAATTGGGACGGCTGATTGTTTTATTTGTTGAATGTTTTCGTTCATATTAAACCTATGGTTGCCTGTGAGCTTCCTTTTCTACAAGATTAAACGCCAATTACCCAAATCTGTCAATAAATTTCAGTAACGTACGTGCATAGACAGAAAATCCGTCCATTCTATTAGATTGCCAGTTTCAATAAGCACGGAGACGCCAGATTGATATTGATGCGTGATTTTTTTGAAAAAAACAGTTGTTATTTCCTCTACTTTACATTATGCTTCTAAATTCGTTTGTTAAACGGTATCTAATTATAAAATCATTTTTTAGGAGGTTAGCTATGAATCAGGCGTTAATTCAAAAAGCAAGCAAAACCCATGTCCTGAGCAAAGTCGAAGGAATCGTTTTTGTCTGTGTCTTCTTATTGTTAGTGCAGGCGTCTTTTGTCTGGGCGGCCAGCACCGCCGGCCCAGCTACGTCAAAGGCTGCACCAGAGGCGAAAGCGACTCTGCCGAGCAAACCTGAAGATATTACCGGCGAATGGGAAATGAAAATGGATTTCGGCGGTCGGGAGAGCTTTGCCACGTTGTCAATTACCAAAAAGGCGGATGGCACTCTGGCCGGCAAATGGGGCTCAGATGAGCTGTCCAATGTAAAATTCGAGGGTGATAAGCTTACCTTTGTTCGCACTATCAGGTTTGGCGACCAAGAATTTACAATGAACTACGCTGGGACTCTGAAGGACGGCAAACTCACAGGCAAAATGTCAAGTGACCAGGGAGAGTTTGATGCCAACGGTACTCGAAAGAAACCCAAACTACCCGCCGTGGGTCAATGGGATATCAAGTTTAATGTCGGCGACAGGGAAATAACCGCCATATTAATAATCTCACAAAAGCAGGACGGTGCCCTCGAAGGTAAGTGGACAGCGGAACCCGGCGAGCACGTATTATCCAATGTGAAATTCGAGAATGGGAAACTTACTTTCACTCGAAAGAGCAAAGTGAACGACATGGAGTTTGAAACGACTTATGAGGGAGCCGTCAAGGGCGATGAGCTGGCCGGAATGCTCAAAGGTGATATGGGCCAGTTCCAGGCTAATGGCAAACGATTCGGAACAGAACTTGTCGGAAAGTGGGAGCTGACAAGCACTTCCGAGAGAGGTACACGCACAAGCATGATGATGATTGAGCCGGACCTGACCGGCAGATATGAATTTTTTGGCGGCGAGATTCCTATGAAAGACCTCAAGCTCGAAGCCGACCAGGTGACTTTTAATATCGAGTTTGGCCCCGTTGACCAGACCTTCAAGATGGCATTTAAGGGCAAGCTGGACGGAAAGACCCTCAAGGGCCAGATGGTTTCAGAAAGAGGCACCAGCGAGATAACCGGCAAGAAGCTCGAACCGAAGGTTGAGGAAAAAGCCGCAGCAGCTACGAAATGACGGGTGACTAAAGTGAGCTAAAGTGCCTAAAGTGAGCTAAAGTTGTAGTTCAGAATCCCCGCTTCCGCGGGGACAGGCTTGCCCCTGCGAAGGCAGGGGCACTTTAGTCACTCCAAATTTTAGTCACTTTATCCTTTTAGTATTCCAATTGCTTTTTCGACGCTTGCTCCTTCGTGGACCATTTTACACAGTGCAGCAACCATTTTCTCAGGCGTTTTGTGCTGAAATGCGTTTCGTCCAATAGATAGGCCCGCAGCGCCGGCTTTTAGAGCACCTTCAACCATCCTGAAGATTTCTTCATCGCTTCCCATCTTCGGCCCGCCTGCGATGACTACCGGCACAGGACAGCCCCGGACGACCTCGGTGAAACTTTCGACGCTGCCGGTGTAAGACACCTTGACAATATCGGCTCCTAATTCGGCACCAACCCTGGCGGCGTGCTTGACGTTATTGACGTTGAATTCATCTTTGATTTTCGGGCCGCGGGTGTACATCATTGCCACAAGCGGTATCTGCCACTGTAGGCATTGCCCGCTTACGTAGCCTAATTGCCAGAGCATTTCCTTGTCGGTTTCAGCACCAAGATTTATATGAACGGAGACCGCGTCGGCGCCCAGTTGAATCGCTTCTTCGACGGTGCAAATCAATTCTTTTGCGTTTGGGTCGGGGCTTAGCGATGACCCGCCGGAAAGGTGAATAATCAGCCCAACGTCACTACCTGTGCCGCGATGACCAGCGCGTACCATTCCTTTGTGCATAAGGATAGCATTAGCTCCACCTGCCACGACTTTGCTGACCGTGGTCCGCATGTCTGCCAGGCCTTCAATGGGGCCTACGGTGACGCCGTGGTCCATTGGGATAATTACCGTTCTGCCGGAATTTCGGTCGATTATTCTTTCAAGCCTTATTTTCTTGCCTATCATTGCTTATTCTCCAAATAAGTATTTTTTATAATATTTAACCGAAATTGATCAAAAGGCAAGAAAAAAACTTATTAGATGCTCGATAGTGTGACCAAGATTTGTGGCAGGCCTATGTCATTGCGTGCCCGCCGTCGGCGGGCGTGGCAATCTCAAACCTTGATGGCAAGAGATTGCTTCGGTCGCTTTGCTCCCTCGCAATGACGAAGACAGATAACAATCTGTCATAAGTACTGTTATACAATACCATAAAAATTAGTCACACACGCTCGATACTGGATACTTGATACTAGTAGAGCAACAGGAAGAGAGAAGCTACTTAGAATTTCGAAATTCCTTGTTCGATATTCGTTATTCTAACTGATTTTTTCGTCTTTAGTCACTGTGAAGGGCTATTATCCCTGGACTTCGCGCATTTGCTCGTAGAACTCGGCGTATTTGTCTCTGTTTTCGGTCTTTCGATATGCTATCGCTAATTGAGGGTGCTCATTTAAAATGCCTGTGATCATATACGGCAGTATGTAGCCCCACTCGATCTCCTTTTGCATGGGTAACATATAGTCCTGTATGACCTTCAGGATAGGAGTAAGATTAAATTTTGGATTCTTCAGGAAACCGACTATTAATTCGAGGCCACAGTTGCCCGGGCCTCGGCCGATGCCGTACAGAGATGCGTCCACGTAATTGGCATTATGAATGATGCCCTCGATGGTGTTGGAGAAGGCGAGCTGCTGATTGTTGTGGCAGTGGACACCAATTTCTTTGCCGGGCAGGTGTTTTCGATAAAGTTTAACCAGATATTCTATCTGCTCGCAGTACAATGCACCAAAGCTATCGACGACATAGACAACATCAACAGGGGTTTTCGCAAGCTGGTCAAGAGCTTCGAGGAGGTCCGGCTCTATCTCTTTTGAGACGGCCATAATGTTGCAGGTCGTTTCATAGCCGAGGTCGTGACATTTATTTATCAGCTCGATGGCACTATCGATATATTTCACGTACGTTGCCGCGCGAATCATATCGATCGGACTCTCGTCGGCTGGGGCAAACTGCTGTTCTTTCACACGATATGAGTCAATCATTATGCTGATTTTAATATTGGACTCGATGCCGTCTATGATTGCTCGTATCTTGTCATCGTCGCAGTATTTCCACACCCCGTAATCTTTTGGTGGATAAAGCTCTCTGCTGCTTCGATAGCCGAATTCCATATAATCTACGCCGCTTTTGGAAAGAGCTGTATAGACCGAGCGAACAAACTCGTCGGTGAAGTAATGGTTGTTTATCAAACCGCCGTCTCTGATTGTACAATCGAGCACTTTAATTTGTTCTCTATACATACTTTACCTTAGCAATATTTCTCTAAAGTTTATGTAGAATCTTTTCCACCAACTCCTGGTTGACATCCACAGCCCATTGTCCCTGCGGGCAGTAAACTTTTCCTATATCACTGATTAGCACGAATTTTGGCCATTTTTTGATAGCTTTCTTAT
>CAZIED010000014.1:15001-19337 GCA_964538525.1 uncultured Pirellulales bacterium
CATCGGCTAAATCTTTAGGCAATTTAACCGGAACAGCCAATCTTTCGAGAATTTTTTGGATTCTTTCAAGCCGACCCTTCTGAGATAGTTGTAGCTCTATTTCGATTAAGCCGGCTCCGATAATACCTATTGCAACCGCCTCACCGTGCAGCAGTTTAAATCCGCTGGCGGCTTCTACCGCATGACCGATAGTGTGCCCGTAGTTTAAGATTCTGCGTTGGTTTTTTTCATTCGGGTCGGCCTCGACCACATTACCCTTGATAATGCAATTTAAGCAGGCTACCTGCTCAAGAATGGCCGGCTCGCGTTGAAGGATAGCATCGAGATTTTGTTCGAGGAAGTTGAAGTACTGGCTGTCGGCGATCAGTGCATGTTTTACCGATTCGACAAGGCCGGCTCTAAATTGCCTGTCGTCCAGTGTCATTAAAGTAGCGACATCGATATAGACAGCCGCAGGGTGCCAGAACGCCCCGAATGCGTTTTTACTAATGCTGGAATCGACGCCGGTTTTGCCACCAATAGCTGAATCTGCCTGTGCAACCGTTGTCGTCGGTATCTGAATGATGGGGATGCCTCTTTTGAAAATGGATGCTGCAAAACCTGCGATGTCACCAACTGTTCCACCGCCCAGGGCGACCAAACAGCTATCTCTTCCGAGATAAACCTTTTCCATCGTCTCAATTATGGAAACGACAGTATTTATGTTTTTTGAAGATTCGCCGGCAGGTTTAATTACAAAAGCAGGAACTTCTCTGCCATCTAAAAGTGTATTCAAAAGACCTGCCGAGACCAGATTCTCATCGGTGACAATGAACTTACTATGGCCGGCGAAATCAGCTTCTATCTTTTGCCAGAGTGCACTAAGAAATCCCGTGCCTATTTCGACTTCATAGCTTCTGGCTTGCACAGCGGGAATTTTTATCTGATGTTTTAGCATTGTATTAGAATAGCCTGTTTATCTGGTAAATGCAAAGTGGTATTTGCAGATTTTCTCTGGCAGGAATATTTGGTAATGTGGCTACTGAACGTCTAAATGCCAACTGTTGGCAAATTCGGCGAAGTCCAGCGAATCGATAAAATTATCGGTTGGTCTGCCAACGTTGCATGAAGGATTCCACCCTGCATTTTCAGATTCGGTAAGCCATGCCGAGGTGAACACAACCAAATCCGAGGCATCAACGTCACCATCGCCGTCAAAGTCACCGGCAAGGGTGCTTGTAAAATCGATTTGCCACTTGTTTCCGGAGGTTTTTGTACCGTCGCTTGATGAGCCGGTTGTCACGTTCTGGTCGATGAATGTATATCCTGGTTTTATTACACTTATGGTATAATTCGATGCCGATGGAATCTTATCCAGGGCGTAAATACCATTGAGGTTGGTTGTCGTTTCGTACCGGCCGCGGCTGGTGGATTTTGCTGTCACTATTGCACCACTAATCGGATTTCCTGATTTGTCGGTGACCCTGCCGCTGATTATTTCGCCCGTGCCGGATACAAAAATGTTATACAGGCATGAGATAACCGATGTGTACATGGTTTGCGCATCGACATTCGGCAGATTATACCATGCATCATATTTTCCAGCCCAGCCCATATTAAGGTGGTGGTAAAGAGCAGAGGCATTATAGCCGTATCCATCGCATATAACGGCGTGACCGCCTTGTTCTCGCCAGATGCCGAGAATGACAGGAAAACCAGCGTCAAGGTTTGGATTTATCATGCCGGTTAATCCCGTGCCTATATTATTGCCTTTGTTAAATCCCTTGACCGCATTTGAATACTGAAAGATGGTAGTTAGCACATCTGCGCCGATAAGCGCATCGGCACTTGAGCCGTTGGCAGTGTACTCCATCTCAACTGAGATGCCGGCATCGTAACACAGTGCTCCTATTGCTTGAAGCTGTACATCGCTTGTGGTACAATTCGGTACAAGGACCATATCATCCCAGTTATAAGCGCCGCCCAGTCCGTCACCGCCGAGCGTGGTGACCCTTTGGCGCGTTCCATCGACCTGGATTGTAAAGCTACGTGTGCCTATTGCTGTGGATGGGTGCCGGTAAAAGCACATTATCTGTGCCATGGCTGTAGCGACACAGCCGCTCGGATAATGGTTTGGAGTATAATAGTTAAAGCAATTTTTCTGGCAAACGTTAAGCTGCGACCATTTGCTTTGTATCAGAGGAGCAACACGTATGTCGGAGGTTTTTGATAGACTAAGAGAGCTAATATTGTCTTTTGAGACTTCCGCAACGGTGATAAAATGGTACCATTTGCTCTGGGCGTCAGAAGACGTTAACGCTCCGATTTCCTTGTGGGGGCCTTGGTCAGCCTTGACTTTCGCCAGTCGCCCTTTGAGGTCTTGAGTTACTAATGCTCCAAGGGGGTTCTGCGGTGAAGGGTCATAGATGCCGTTGTCGCTAAAACCGATGATAGGTTCAAGCAAATCATCTGATGACACAATTACAAATCCGCTGGGTTGCAGATAGACAATGTAATAGATCGGCTCGTCGGTTTCGTTGGTAAAGGTCTCGACCGCTGCTATCTGCCAGCCGATAGGTGTGCCGAGTGGTTGGCTGTTGGACTTAAGCCATCCTTTCACTACCTTTTCGGACTCCCGAACCGTAGTCGGCCGTGCCCAGAGCTGGACACAGAAGATATGCAGTAACAGCAATACTGTCGTAAGAATACTTTTTCTGGATATTTCTATTGAATCGTCAAACATTATATTAGTGGATCAGGGCATCAGGTTATCAGGTAAATTTCTCCTGTTCTGCTGGTTTCCTGATTCCCTGCAACCTAATTTTCTGATAATCCGGTTTCCAGTGATTATAGTATACACTTTTTCCTGCTCAAATTCAAGAGCGCATAGGGTGGAAGACAAAAGACGGTAGATAAAAATTAGAAGTCTGTCTTCCGTTCTCTGTCCTCTGTCTTCTGTTTTTGCTCTTGCTTTTGTGCGTAATCGTCGTTATATCTTTGAGTTACTATGACATATTTAGCCGTTCCCATAGCAGCGGAGAATTTAGAGCAGGCAGATAGGCAGGTCAGCTTAGCTTTATCTTGCGGCGCCGAAATGCTGGAGCTGCGAACCGATTATCTCAAGGACCTCAATGTCTCTTTGGTTGGAAAATTGATTGGTCAGGTAAAAGCAGATGCGGGTCGCAAAGTACCTTTAATTGTGACATGTCGTGACCAGCAGCAGGGAGGTGCTCGCTCTTACTCACAGCGATTGCGGGTCGATGTGCTCGTGGCTGCTCTTAAAGCCGGAGCTGAATTTATCGACATTGAGTTCGAGAATTTCCTTCATACGGAAAGTCAGGAAAGGATAAGAGTGGCGTTATCGCAGAATGCCAAAGGCCGGGTGATTTTATCCGCACACAATTTCAGCTCAAAATTCGAAAATATCAAGAAACTGCACCGCAGCATCTTAACTTTATACCCCGCTGCCATACCCAAGATTGTTTATGTTGCAAATCATATCAACGATTGTTTCGAGGCCTTTGACCTGCTGAGACAAACCGGCGGCGAGCGAATCACTTTTTGTATGGGCGAAGGGGGGCTTATCAGCAGAATTATCGCAAAGAAGCTCGGCAGCTTCTTGACCTTTGCAAGCAACGATGAGCAAGCTGCAACCGCACCAGGCCAATTGACAATCGCGCAGTTGAAAGGATTGTATCGTTATGACTGCATCGATGCTAATACAGAGCTTTTCGGCGTAATTGCCGATCCGGTCGGCCATTCGCTAAGCCCTGCGATTCATAACGCCTGCTTTGCCGAGGCGGGGATGAACAAATTGTATTTACCGCTTCTGGTCGAGGGTGGGCAGGATAAATTTGATGAATTTTTAGATAGCGCACTTTCCAGAAAATGGCTGCACTTTAAGGGTTTTAGTGTCACTATCCCGCATAAGGAGAACGCCTTAAATTTCGCCAGAGCAAGGCATGGTTTTATCGAGCCTTTAGTCGAAAAAATCGGTGCAGCAAACACCGTTGTTATTGACGCACAACGCACTACGCAAGACGCAGGACGTTTATCCGCTTACAATACTGATTACGCCGCTGCGTTGGACGCGATTACTGTGACACTCGGCATCGAGCGAGCCGATTTAAAAGATATGCCCATAGTTGTTATCGGTGCAGGCGGTGTCTCAAGAGCGATTGTGGCCGGCCTAAGTGATGCAGGTGCTAAAATTAATATTTACAATCGTACTGTCGAGCGGGCCGAGAAACTTGCTTCTGAGTTTGGCTGTGAATTTGCAGGCCTTGATGATTTGCAAAACTTGGATGCCAAGTTGCTTATAAATTGTACAAGTATTGGAATGCACCCGGATGTTGAT
>CAZIED010000015.1:0-19217 GCA_964538525.1 uncultured Pirellulales bacterium
AGTATATCCTTACATCGCTGCCGAGATAAAAAAATTGCAAAGATAATTTATTAAGCTCTTTTCGGAATTCGCATTTCTTATCCCTGCCGAGTTTTATTGTTTTATCCTTCAAAAGCATACTCGTTCTTGCCCAAAGCATCTGAAAGGCTGCCTGTTTATCTGTGAGTTGCTGGATGGTATCATCCTGGAAAAATACCCTTGATGAGGGATTGCAGTTTACCTCAAAGACTCTGAGTTTATGCCATTCCAGAATAGCCTTTGCATCCTCAAGGATATCTTTAAGTTGCGACAATTGTGTTACTAACCGCTGCTCTTGATTCATGAAAAGATAAATCTGCAAGACTATAAAAATGTTTCGACTACATATACATATCATCCCCGTTGTCGAGGTCTCGCCATGAAATGCTGTCGGGGTCGTAATCATTGTGGTTGTCGTCATCGTCACTTGCATACTCATGCAAATGATCTAGGATTCTGTTGACGACCCGGCGGATAGCACGGGTGTTTTCGCAGATCTCTTCGAGGTTGTTAAGGCACTTACATTCTTTTTCGGTCGAGTTTTCTTTTGGTGTCATCTTGAAATGATAACGGGACATGATTATTTAAGTTTTGTTGTAGTCAGATATGCAAGTATCAGAAATATATTTTGCAGAATCCTGAAATGACACTAAATCTCATAAGAAATATGTCAGACCTTGGATTATAAGCGGATTTATATGAGAGGTATCCATCGGATTGAACATCCGATTACTTTTGTAAAGACAAACGGATTATATATCCTATTTTTTTCAAAATTTTCTAAAAAAGTTGAATTTTTGCCCAACAACGAGGTGTATTTTTTCTTTTTCACGGTGTATTTGCCTCGTGGTGGTGACATATTGGAGACAGCGATTTGTCGATGAACAGTTCAGAATACGCATCAAGTCTGAACCTTTCCTAACTAAAAAGACATTATATGCCAGCATGCAATTCTTGTCAAATGAAATATCGAACGCTCGGGCCAGCCAAAACAATCGCAGAAATTCAGTGAGGCAAAAATGACGCAAATGGCCATTATGAGCTATTCGACCGGAAAGCTGCTTAGCTTGACTCCTTAGCCCAGGGACACTTGGTGACTGGGCCTCGTTAGCTTCGTACGCACGACCAATGAGATTATGAGTTCTTGAGCCTTATCATGCTTTCAAGAAAGGTCAATTCCTAAGATCAAGGAGCATCGGACATTGAAAATGTTGACAAAATTTACGAACTTTATAAGTCACTGATACAAGGAGACTTATAAAATGAGTGTTTTTGTGAAATAGGCAGATAACGGGCCATTCGGTTGTAGTCCAGTTGTAATCAATGAGCACTGCAATAGCAGGTGTTATTTGGTTTGAATTGTCCGAATGTAATTTTTGGGAGGGACAACTGTTGATTTATTTAGAAAACTGTGAAAGTGCAAACGTAGAAAAGCACTTACCTTAATCATACTGTTCATAAGCCCTTTGTTTTCGTTTTGCATTAGACTAAATCTTCAGACACCAAATGCCAATAAAGCTTTTATAATATAACACCTCATATCCCTCTATTATACGTATGGCTAATATAAATTCTGTTTTTTTGCTTAATTTATTTATGGTTTTACTTGCTATTTGAAGGATTTTTCCCATATCTTATCAAGATTAAATGACCTTTAAGGTGTGGGTTTAACAAAATCTTGTCATCCAATGATAAGAAGGAATTAAATTGTGAGAAAAGAACGTATTGCATCAGATCTTTTATTTGCTATTTTGTTGATAACTTCAAATGCAACTGCTGCTTATAATTCTCCAAATGGTAAGTGAGCTAAATTTAATTTCAATCCCCAGTGGAAAGTGCTGGTCGATGATCCGAACGGTGCGCAGGCGGTCGGTTTTAATGACGCCACATGGAAACAGGTTACTCTTCCCTATGCCTGGAACGAAGATAAGGCTTTTAAGAAGGATATTCATAACCTGACAACCGGGATTGCCTGGTATCGTAAAAATTTTAAGATTCCGGCTGAGTTTGCAGACCGAAAAGTTTTTCTGGAATTTGAGGGAATACACCAGGGCGGCGAGTTTTATTTAAACGGACAACATATCGGCAGACACGAGAATGGAGTCATGGCATTTGGTTTCGATATTACCGAGATGGTGAAATTTGGTGCCGAAGAAAGTGTGCTGGCTGTTAGAACGGATAGTTCATGGAACTATCGAGAGGTAGCTACGTCTCAGCGTTATCAATGGGCCGATAGGAATTTCAATGCCAACTACGGCGGCATCACCAAAAATGTATTTCTTCATATTACAGACAAGCTGTATCAAACATTGCCGCTTTATTCGTTGTTGGGCACACTTGGCGTTTATATTTATGCCGATGATTTTGATATCCCCCACAAGGCGGCGACAATCACTGCCGAATCGCAGATTAGGAACGAGCACGCAGAGGCCAGGACGTTCGATTATGAGGTCGTCATCCAAGATATGGATGGCAAAGTGATTAAGACCTTTACAGGCAGCCCAACCAATGCAGCACCGGGCCAGACCATAACGATCAAGGCCTCTTCGCGTGTTGAGGGACTTAATTTCTGGAGTTGGGGAATGGTTATTTATATAACGTCTATACGATCCTGAAGGTTGACGGCCAATCTGTCGATTTAGTCAAAACACGCACAGGTTTTCGCAAGGTCGAGCTTGGCAATGGCATGGTTAAATTAAACGACCGTGTAATTCAATTCAAAGGCTATTCGCAAAGAACCTCCAATGAATGGCCCGCCGTTGGATTGTCTGTACCACCATGGTTGAGCGATTTCAGCAATCGTCTGATTGTGGAAGGTAATGGCAACATTATGCGCTGGATGCACATTACACCATGGAAGCAGGATGTCGAGTCCTGCGATCGTGTGGGACTAATCCAGATGATGCCGGCTGGTAACGCTGAAAGTGACGCCAGAGGTCGTTAATGGGAGCAACGTGTGGAGCTTATGCGGGATGCGATTATTTACAACCGCAACAATCCAAGCGTCGTATTTTACGAAGGTGGTAATGAGGCCATTAGCGAAACCCATATGCAGGAACTGAAAGACCTGCGTGACAAGTATGATCCGCACGGCGGCCGTTATGTCGGTTCTCGTGAAATGCTCGACAGTGAGGTGGCCGAGTACGGCGGCGAAATGCTGTACATCAATAAGAGTTCGGATCAACCCATGTGGGCGACCGAATACTCACGTGACGAAGGATTGCGCAAATACTGGGATGATTTTTCGCCGCCTTGTCACAAGGATGGGGACGGCCCTCTCTACCGCAATGCGCCGGCCAGGGAATACAACCGCAACCAGGACTCGCACGCGATCGAGGACGTCATCCGCTGGTTTAACACGAAGTACATCGAACCGCTGTTCCCCTTCGGCCACGGCCTTTCCTACACGACGTTCACATATTCGGGACTGAAACTCCTTGAAGGCGAGGATGCGAAAGGGCCGTGGCTCACGGTCGAATTCGAGCTGGCCAACACCGGCCAGCGGGAGGGGGCGGAGGCGGCCCAGGTGTACGCTCAGGACGTGCAATCGAACCTGCCGCGGCCGGTTGAAGGAGCTGAAGGGTTTTGTGAAGGTCTCGCTCAAACCCGGCCAGAAGAAGAAGGTCTCCGTACCGCCGGATCGCAGCGCGTTTGCCTACTACGATCCGGACAAGAAGGGCTGGCTCGCAGAGGCCGGCGACTTCAAGATTTTGGTCGGCAGTTATTCTCGCCACATTCATTTGGAAGACACGTTCAAACTCGCCAGTACAACGGTCGAGAAATAACAAATACCCAGTGAACTAAATAAGGATGATAACATGAATGCAAAACAATGCCCCTCACAATCGTTGTTCTCAACACTGCTCTGTGTCCTCCTGCTCCCGGGCTTGTGCCCGGCGGGTCAATACGCCAACTTCGACGTCGCCATATACATCCCCGTCAGCGTCGTCCAGCGATTCGACAATCCAGAAACGTTGAGCGGCGATTGGGAGCGAATCCGCAGCCAGTTGAAGGTGGACAAGGTCTACATCGAGGTCCAGCGCAACCGGACCCTGGCGAGTGATGAGCTGCTCGAACGGGTGAAGACGTTCTTCCTGGATCGGGGCGTGCGCGTGGCCGGCGGGATGGCCCTGTCGGACGGTAGCGTCGGAGGCCAGTTCCGCTCATTCTGTTACACTGATCCGAACGACCGCCCATTCATCAAGAAGGCCGTCGAGCTGGCGGCGCGGCACTTCGACGAGGTCATCCAGGACGATTTCTTCTTCGTCACCACCAAGTACGACTCGGACATCGCGGCCAAGGGCAAACGCAGTTGGACCGAGTTCCGGCTCGAACTGATGCGCGACGCCTCGGAAAACCTGCTCATCAAGCCGGCCAGGGTGGTGAATCCCAAGGTCAAGATGGTCATCAAGTACCCGAACTGGTACGAGCATTTCCAGGGACTCGGCTACGACCTCGACCAGCAACCCAGGATGTTCGACGGTATTTATACAGGCACCGAGACCCGTGATCCGGAGACCACCGACCAAAACCTGCAACAATACGAGAGCTATCTGATCTTGCGGTATTTCGAAAACATAAAACCCGGCGGCAACGGCGGCGGCTGGGTGGACACCTACAGTATTCGTTATGTGGACCGGTACGTCGAGCAATTATGGAACACCATGTTTGCCAAGGCCCCAGAGATTACACTGTTCGAATGGTCGGGCATGGGCAGAAACATTCGCCTGGGAGACCGCTCTGCCTGGCAGGACTTGCCCACCGGTTTTAATTACGACCGGATGTTGCAGGCTTACCGGGCCAAGAATCCTGACGCATCATCTGAGCCTACGTACGCCAGCGTCGCTGCCTATTCGCTGGAACAGGTGGACGCCTTTCTCGACAAACTCGGCAATCCCATCGGCATCAAGAGCTATAAGCCCTATCAATCCTGGGGCGAGGATTTCCTCCACAATTACCTTGGCAATATCGGCATCCCCATAGACCTCCATCCCACGTTTCCAACAGATGCGAATTTAGTACTCCTTACAGAATCCGCATCGTTCGATCCTGATATCGTCGCTAAAATTAAAGGCCAATTGATTGCCGGCAAATCCGTGGTCATCACGTCCGGTCTGCTCCGCGCGCTGCAGGGCAAGGGCATCGAGGATATAGTGGAAGTACGCTACACAGATAGAAAGATCCTCGCCGAGGAATACCTCTCAGGTTTCGGCGCAGGCACCGGCTCGTCGCTCACCGAAGAGGAGAATCCGCAGATTCTCTTTCCGGACATTCGGTTCTTGACCAATGACGCCTGGCCCATCATTCGCGCCTTGGCCAATGGTCGGGGCTATCCGCTTATGCTGCTGGATCGGTATTCCCAAGGCATCTTATATATTTGGACGATCCCCGATAATTTCAACGATCTCTACCGCCTGCCGAGTTCCGTCGCGAGCGCGATCAAGGACTATGTGATGATCGGCTTTCCCGTGCGTCTGGACGGGCCGAGCCACGTGGTTCTGTTCGTCTACGATAACAATACGTTCATCGTGGAGTCATACCGGCATACAGAAGCGGACGTTAGCGTCTCATTGGCGAGCGAGTTCACCAAACTGCGGAATCTGGTCACCGGCGAGGTGATCACGGGTCAGGCCCAGATACCCGGCGGCAGGCGTGGCCGGCGAGGTAGCGGAGAGCGGCGTACGTCTTTCAATGTTCATTTGTTGCCACACAGTTACTGCGTTTTTGTGGCTGAGAATTAACATGGTAAGAATTAACGTGGTAAATAGTGAAGAACTGAAATATGAAAATCTATACATACTGTAAACTTGTCGTTGTAACTCTTATTATACTTTTCGCAGCGGAACTGAAGGTCGTTGCAGCAGGGAGTTCATCAACAGCCACATCGGATAATGCATTGGCTGAATCCGTACGCGAAAGGCTGTTGATGGATTTCGGCTGGCGGTTTGCCTTTGGCCACGCCACGGACGTGGCCAAGGATTTCAATCATGGAACCGGCGCGTTCTCCTATTTCGCCAAGACGGGCAACGGCGACGGCGCTGCAGCGCTCGATTTCAACGACCGCGCCTGGCGGACGCTCGACCTGCCGCACGACTGGGCAGTGGAAGTGCCGTTCGACCGGCGCGGCAGCGGCAGCCACGGTTTCAAGGCCATCGGCCGGAATTTCCCTGAGACGAGTGTCGGCTGGTATCGCAAGTCCTTCTTCATACCCGAGTCGGATCTGGGACGGCGTATCAGCATTGAGTTCGACGGCGTGTTCCGCGACTCGATTGTGTGGATCAACGGGCATTACCTGGGCACCGAGCAGAGCGGTTACAGCAGTTTTGCTTACAATCTCAGCGAGTTCCTGAACTACGGCGGCAATAATGTCATCGCCGTGCGCGTCGACGCCACAATGGAAGAGGGCTGGTTCTATGAGGGGGCGGGCATCTATCGGCACATCTGGCTGGTTAAAACCGATCCCCTGCACGTCGGACGCCACGGGACGTTCGTCACATCCGAGGTACATGGCCAAGCGGCTGATGTCACGGCGCGTGCTACGGTCGTCAACGAGGGCACCGAAACGGCTGCGTTTGACGTGGTGCAGACCATTGTGGACGCCGACGGCAAGACCGTGGGCACAGGACAGATCCAACAAGCCGACCTGAAGGCGGGCGACACAGATACTTTCTCGTGTGTCATTGCGGTTGCCAATCCAACACTCTGGTCGATCGAAACACCTTATCTGTACAAGCTGATCACCACGATTCGCTCTGGCGGCACAGTGGTTGACCGTTATGAAACACCGTTCGGCATTCGTACGATCCGGTTCGATCCCAATGAAGGTTTCTTCCTTAACGGAAAACACGTCAAGCTCCAAGGCACGGACAATCACCAGGACCACGCCGGTGTGGGTGTGGCGATCCCGGACGCACTCCAGGAATTCCGCATTTTGCAGCTCAAGAAGATGGGGTGTAATGCCTATCGTACCTCGCACAATCCGCCCACGCCGGAGTTGCTCGACGCGTGCGACCGGTTGGGCATGGTGGTGATGGATGAGAACCGTTTGATGGGTACGTCGGATTTCCATCTTAATCATCTCAAACGCTTGATCCTGCGCGACCGGAATCATCCAAGCATCATCCTCTGGTCAATGGGCAATGAAGAATGGACCATCGAAGGCAATGAACAGGGTGAGCGTATTGTTGCGGCCATGCAGGCCATTGCCCGGCGTCTGGACCCGACCCGGCGAACGACCCTTGCCAGCAGCGGCAATTGGGGACGCGGCTATTCCATCTCCATCGACGTCATGGGCTTCAATTATTACACGCACGGTAATACCGATGATTACCATGCCGCATTCCCGAACAAGCCGTCGGTTGGAACGGAAGAGGGCGCTACTTTCTGCACGCGCGGCGTGTACGTGGAAGACCGCGAGCGTGCCCATTTAACGGCGTACGACAAGAACAGTCCGCGATGGGGTTCACTCGCAGAGCAAGGCTGGACGCATTATGCGGACCGGCCCTATGTCGCAGGCATGTTCATTTGGACAGGATTCGATTATCGCGGCGAACCCACACCCTTTAGCTGGTCGGCGATTAATTCCCAATTCGGTGTCCTCGATATGTGCGGATTTCCAAAGGACAATTTCTATTACTACCAGTCCTGGTGGTCGGACAAGACCGTTCTCCATCTGTTACCGCACTGGAACTGGCCGGGTAAGGAAGGCCGGGACATTGAAGTCTGGTGCCACAGCAATTGCGAAGAGGTCGAGCTGTTCCTCAATGGCCGGAGCCAGGGTCGCAAGACCATGAAGAAAAACTCGCACTTGGAGTGGATGGTGACATACGAACCAGGGACACTGCTGGCCCGTGGATACCGGAACGGTCAGGAGATCGCCACGGAAAAAGTCGAGACGACCGGACAGCCGGTTGCGATTCAACTGCTTGCGCATCGGTCGCAGATCAAGGCCGACGGCGAGGACGTCTCTGTCATTACCGTGCAGGTGACTGATGCGCAGGGGCGAATGGTGCCGACCGCCGATAACGAGATTACGTTTGAAATCACCGGGCCGGGAAAAATCATCGGCGTCGGCAACGGCGATCCATCGTGTCATGAGCCGGATAGATATGTTGACAGCGTAGGTTCGGTGTCGATCGAGAACTGGCGAATGCTGGCCGTGGATAGCATGGAGAATCGGCTGGAGGTCGCATTCGATTTCAATGATGCTGGTTGGCAAACTATGACTACAAGAAGAGGCAGAGGCGGAGCCAACACAACCCAAACCGCCGCGCAGGCCAATGTCTATCGAGGTATCTTCGAGCTGCCGGAGGATATGGAGAACACCAGCGTGTCACTATTTCTGCGCAGTTTTGGCGAAGAGCAGTCGTTTTACTTCAATGGCCAATCGATCGCCCAGAATGTCCGTCGCGACAATGCAGGCCATGAATTCGATTTGGACCAGGCCATGCTTCGTCCGGGTAAGAACGTCATTGCGGTTGTCGCTTCCACAGAACAAGGGACTAGCAGAATAGGTAGAGGAGGACGAGGCGGTACTGGTCGGGGAACTGTTCGGATTATCACGTTAGCCGGCGACTGGAAGCGGAGCCTGTTCAACGGCCTGGCGCAGGTGATTGCGCAATCGACCCCACAGCCTGATGAAGTCACGCTGACCGCAAGTTCACCGGGTTTGTCACCGGCGGTGATCAAACTTCAAACGCGCCCGGCGGCCCTGCGTTCCCTAGAGAATAAGGCATTTTAGTCTATATATAATAGGAGAAAGTAATGATTCAGAAAAAAAATCGCATCTGGTTTTTGTGGTCCTCTCTGGTCGTTCTGGTCATGTCCGTGTCGGCCTGGGCGCAGATTCCCATGCATTCACACGATGACGGTCAGCGGCTATTGAATGAGGTCGTGGATGTCAGCAAGGATTTCAGGAATTTCAGCAATACATATTATTGCGCGGATCAGCTCGTCGTGTTCGATCCCGCCACTGGCTGCGGTACTATCCGGTACCTGCGTCATGAGTATGTCACGCGCCAGGCCTTTGACAATATGCTCGGTGTCCTCAGGCCCGTACCGTCCAATGAGTTTCCCACGGGGGAATACGCCGAGTCGCCGGAATTGCCGTTCTCGGTCGAGTTTGTTTCGCCGAAGACCGTGCGAATCCGGGCCACGAGCGGCCCCCAATTTGCGAAACCGGCCGAGTCGCTGATGCTGGCCGGACCGGTGCCGAAGGACGACTCGTGGCAATACAGAACGGTTGCCGGCGGCCATCGTTACGCCAGTCAGTTCGGGTCGGTCACCATCTTGGAGAAGCCCTGGCACATCGAGTTCCGCGACGCCCAAGGCCGGCTGCTCACCAAAACGGACCACCAGACAGACAACGAGACGACCTACACGCCCATCCTGCCGTTCTCATTTGTGCGCCGCGCAGCGGACTATTCGCGCAGCATGGCGGCCGTGTTCACCCTTTCGCCGGGCGAAAAGATTTTCGGCTGCGGGGAATCCTTTACGGAGTTTAACAAGCGCGGCCAGAAGGTGGTGCTCTATACGGATGACAGCAACGGCACCCAGAATGAGACCATGTACAAGCCGATACCGTTTTTCCTGAGCAGCCGCGGTTACGGCATGTTCATTCACAGCTCCGCGCCGATCACGTGCGACTTCGGAAACTACTTCAGCGGCGTCAATTCGCTGATGCTCGGCGACGACGAAGTTGACTTGTTCGTGTTCCTCGGTTCGCCCAAGGAGATTCTGGACGAGTACACCAAGCTCACGGGTAAATCGCCCCTGCCGCCCTTGTGGTCGTTCGGCCTGTGGATGAGCCGGTGCACCTATTTCAGCGAAAAGCAGACGCGTGAGGTCGCCGCAAAATTGCGCGAGAACAAAATCCCCTGCGATGTGATCCATCTCGACACGGGCTGGTTTGAAACCGACTGGCGGTGCAACTATGAATTCTCCAAGACGCGCTTCACCGATCCCGCGAAAATGATCGCTGACCTCAAGAACGACGGCCTCCACATTTCGCTTTGGCAGCTACCGTATTTCGTGCCCAGGAACACGCTCTTCAACGAGCTTGTGGAAAAAAATCTCGTCGTCCGCGACTCCAAGGGCAATTTGCCGTATGAAGACACCGTGCTCGATTTCTCCAACCCAGCCACCGTCGAGTGGTATCAAGACAAGCTGGCCAAGCTGCTGAAGATGGGCGTGGGGGCAATAAAAGTGGACTTCGGCGAAGCCGCTCCCAACAACGGGCTTTACGCCTCGGGCCGCACCGGTCTCTACGAACACAACCTGTATCCGTTGCGCTACAACAAGGCCGTGGCGGACATCACCAGAAAAGTCACCGGCCAGAACATCATCTGGGCGCGCAGCGCGTGGGCCGGCAGCCAGCGGTATCCGCTGCACTGGGGCGGCGACGCCGAGAGCACCGACCAGGGCATGTCCGCCGAGTTGCGCGGCGGGCTGTCGTTCGGCCTGAGCGGTTTTTCCTTCTGGAGCCACGACGTGGGCGGTTTCACGGCGCGGGCGAACGATGACCTTTATCTGAGGTGGCTGGCGTTCGGCGCCTTGACCTCTCACACGCGCTGTCACGGAGTGTCGCCCAAGGAACCTTGGGAATACGGGCAGGCGGTGATGGACAAGTTCCGCAGCATCGTCGAGTTGAAGTATCAACTCATGCCTTACGTCTATGCGCAGGCGAAAGATTGTTCCGATCGCGGCCTGCCGATGCTCCGGGCCTTGTTTGTGGAATACCCGGATGATCCGGGATCATGGCTCGTGGATGATCAATACCTGTTCGGCTCAGACATGCTGGTGGCGCCGCTTATGGAGAGCGTGACGGCGCGTGACGTGTACTTGCCGCCGGGCAAATGGATCGACTACCAGACCGGTAAGGTCTATGCCGGCGGATGGAGCCATATCGAAGCCGGCGACATTCCGGTAGTGGTCCTGGTCAGGGACGGTGCGGTTATCCCGCATATCAAACTTGCTCAATCCACGGCTTTTATGGACTGGTCCTCTCTGGAACTGGTAGTATATGCCGCGGATAACAAGAACGTTCAAGGTCTGGTATGCCTGCCCTCGGAACTTCAACTGCACAAGGTCGTACTGATCCAACAGGGTGATCAGTTCGGCTTGACCGGCGATCCACTTTCAGGCAAGGTTAAATGGACGATCCGTCAGGCATCTATTGAACTTTGAAATAATAACTTAAATAAAATCGGGTGGCACCCCCAAACTAGTTTTTGGGGTGCTTAACTATGATTATTTGGTTGATTATGAAATTCATCTGTTAAATTAATTTTTCAAAGTTTAATAAATAACTACAAGGAAAATTTTGCGGAAAGGAAAGGGTAGAATTATGAATCTATTCTTGAAAACCGGCGTTTTTACTATTGTTGTATCTGTTCTGTTCTCATCAACGGCGCTGTCCCAGGACCGTCGCCCCAGGTCCGAATTCTATACATGGAAGAATGTACAGATGGTTGGCGGCGGATTTGTGGATGGCATCATCTTTCACCCGAGCGCCAAGGGTGTGCGTTATGCGCGCACGGATATGGGCGGCGCTTACCGCTGGAGCGAAACAGACCAAAGGTGGCAACCTATCCTGGACTGGGTCTCCTACGAAGATACCAACCTGATGGGTGTGGAGAGTATAGCAGTTGACCCATCCGACCCGGACCGGGTCTATCTAGCCTGCGGAACCTATACGAATCCGGACACACCGAATGCGGCGATTTTGCGTTCGAGCGACCGGGGCAAGACGTTCCAGCGTGCGGACATGCCGTTCAAGATGGGCGGTAATGAAGATGGACGCGGCAACGGAGAGCGTATGGCCGTTGACCCATACGACGGTCGTATCATCTATTTTGGCTCTCGAAGCGCCGGTCTGTGGAAGAGTACTGATAGGGGTGCGACCTGGACTCAGGTGACGAGCTTCCCGGATATTACCGAACGCCAGCAGCAGGACACCCAACCCGAAGCAGCCACTCGTCGAGGAGGGCGACGCAGTCGCGGCAGTGGGGTAATCTTTGTGGTGTTTGATCCAACCAGCGGCGGTGCCGGCAAACGATGTTCGACGCTGTACGCAGGCGTATCGCTCATGAACCAGGACAATCTCTTTGTTAGCAAGGATGCTGGCAAGACTTGGCAGCCCGTAGCCGGCCATCCGCAGCAGTACCGTCCTACGCATGCGGCCTTGTCTGCCGATGGGACCTTATACATTACGTATGGCACCTCGCCCGGGCCCAGCCGAATGTCCGACGGCGGCGTGTGGAAATTGAATACCAAAACGGGCGAATGGACCGACATCACGCCGGATAAGCCGGGCGAGGGCAGGAGTTTTGGGTATGCGGCTGTGTCGGCGGATGCGGCCCATCCGGAGGTAATCATTGCCAGCTCATTCAACCGACCGAACAGAGAAGAGATATTCCGCAGCATTGACGGAGGAAAGAGCTGGAAGGCTGTGTTCGAGGCAGGCGCCAAGTTTGACTATGCCAAGGCCCCATACGTGGAACGTACGCCCGTCCACTGGATGTTTGATATTGAGATAGACCCGACCAATCTGAACCATGCTATGTTCACCACGGGTTACGGCGGATACGAGACGTTCAACCTGACGGATGTGGATAAAGGCAAACCCACGCTTTGGAGCGTCATGAGCACAGGCATCGAAGAGACCGTAGCCCTTGAACTGCTCAGCCCGCCCAAGGGGGCCCATCTCATCACGGCCATAGGTGACTACGGCGGTTTTGTGCACTGGGACCTGGACAAACCTGCGCCGGAAGGCAATTTTGATAATCCGCACTTCGGTAATACTAACGGCGTCGCTTGCGCGGAACTGAAACCCGAGATCATTGTGCGCGTGGGTGTCGCGTCCGGAAACCGCGGCGGTGGTGACATCGGCTGTTCCCTGGACAGTGGCCGTACCTGGAAAGCGGCCGAAAAACCGCAGTCCGGAAGCCGATTGGGGCACATTGCCGTCTCTTCGGACGGCGAGACCTGGGTCTGGACGCCGCAACGCAGTGCGGCCTATGTCACGCGTGATCGGGGCGCAACCTGGACCGAATGTCGGGGCTTGCCGAGTAATACACGCGTGATTGCCGATCGCGTCAATCCCCAGAATTTCTATGCCCTGGATCTGTTCGGGGGCAAGCTATATGTCAGCACCGATGGGGCAGCCGCTTTTTCTGAGCAGGCATTGACGTTACCCGGCGGCCTGCCCGAACGTCGGGGCAACCGGGGCGACTCACGCGGTGGACAGGACCGCCTTTACGCCACCCCCGGCAAAGAGGGTGACTTATGGCTGGCCGCTTTTGACGGGCTATATCACTCCATAGATACGGGCAAGACATTTACGAAACTCGACGGAGTTCAGGAAATCCATGCCTTTGGCTTCGGCAAGGCGGCGCCGGGGGCGGCGTATTCGGCCTTGTATCTGATCGGCGTGGTTGACGGGGTGCGCGGCATCTTCCGCTCGGACGATACGGGCAAGACCTGGGTGCGCATCAACGACGATCAACACCAATGGGGCCTGCTCCTGCACATCACCGGCGATCCCAAAAAGTATGGGCGAGTTTATGTGGGAACTCACGGACGAGGCACGGTGTATGGCGATCCCGTTGAGGCAAAAGACTATGAAGAACAAGAAGAACCTTAATTCCAAACGCCTTTCGGATCGATTGTTGCAAATCTCAATTGTTTCGAAAAGTAGTTTGTTTATTATTAACCAGTTAAATTGAAAGGGTACAGAAATGAAGATATTAGCAAGATTAGTATCGGAGCCAACACCGCGATCATCAGCCTGATCAAGGCTTACTTGCTCCAGCCCCTGCCATAAGCGGATTCGGATCGCATGGTTACCATTAACGAAAGGACCGGACGCGGCAGGATATCCACCGTCGCCGCCGGCGCCGATCTTCCACCCGTCAATAACCGTAACGCGAGCCCTGGACCCTGCAAAAGGCCCTCGCGTATAGTAGCTCAAACGTACTGAAGAAAGGAGTGCTTCAAGATGAGAACACGAATGTCGATCGAGCAAGTCATAAGACCTGGAGACGCAGGCCGCCGGAGGATTGGATTCATCGCGTTGGCTGCGCTGGTCCTTACGCAGGCAACCGTGTTCGCGGCGGCAGCGGGCGAAACCCAGGCGGCTGCCAACGCCAACAGCTACCGGAACTTCAACCTCGCGCTCTATTGTTCAATCCAGGACATGAGCCGCATGGTGTCCAACCCTCAATGGATGGAAGAGAGTTGGAACGTCATCAGCCGTTCCATGAAGGTGGACAAGGTGTGGCTGGAGACCTACTGCGCGGGCCGCCAGACACCGGAGGCGGACGTCCGGAAGGTCAAAGACTTCTTCGCCGGCAAGGGCCTCAAGACATCCGGCGGCATGATGTTGAACGTCGGCCGGCCCGGAGATCGCATCACGGGCTTCTGCTTCACGAAACCGGATGATCGTGAGCGGTTCCGCAAATTGATCGCATACACCGCAGGCCTCTTCGACGAAATCATTCTTGACGATCTGTTCATCTTCAATTGCCGGTGCGAGCTGTGCCAGAAGGCCAAGGGAGACATGAGCTGGACCGAGTATCGCCTGAAGGTCATGAAGGAAGTGGGCGAGAACCTCGTCGTCAAGAACGCCAAGAGCGTCAACCCGAAGGTCCATCTCATTATCAAGCCGCCGAATTGGTACGAACAATACCAGTTCTCGGGCTACAACCTCGAAGCGCAGCCGAAGGTGTTCGACATGATCTACACCGGCACCGAAACGCGGGACTCGGAAAACACCGTCATGCACCTCCAGCCGTACCAGAGCTACGGCATCATGCGGTATTTCGAACACATCAAGCCAGGGCGGTTCGGCGGCGGCTGGGTGGATCCCGGTCAGCGTCAGACTTTGAATCGTTATACCGAGCAGCTCGAGGACACATTGTTCGCAAAACCCAAGGAGATCACGCTCTGGAGTTATGGCAACGCGCTGGAGACGTTGCGAGAGCCGGATGGGACGACGAAGATCACGAGCATCCTCTACGCGGACGCGGGCGACACCTTTGAGAAGCTGGACTCGTTCCTCGGCAAGCTCGGTCAGCCGTACGGCGTCGCCGCCTACAAGACGTATCATTCCTCCGGCGAGATGTATCTGCACAATTACGTCGGGATGATCGGCGTGCCGATGGACTTGTATCCAGTCGTCTGTTTTTATATAATCATAAACGTCACTGGCCGGACAGTTCCATTTAAGAAAATGTGTTGTTGTACGTTTGGCAGTTGCCACATGAGCTTGAGATAGGGATTACCGAGTTCGTGTACTGGTACAACAGGCGGTGATATTACGAATCGATTGGAAATATCACCCCGCGTGATGTTTATTGTAGCCAGCGTGAAGAGGTTCTCAAAAGGTGGGCAAAACGAAAAAGAAAAACTATCCTTGGAAGAAAATATCATAACAATAAAATCACTGTAAAAGGAGCTGAAATTGCCCTCTAATATAAAGTTAATTTTGTCTCGTTTCTACTGACGACATACACCTCTCTATCTTGCCAGAGGTCTGGGGGTGATATAGTCAAGCACAGATATGGCCAATAACTTTGGCTTCCCGGTAATTGGCAGGTAAAATAGCCACGGATCGAGTAAGGTCGAAGGTTGGCGCGGTGGTTTAGGATAAACCTATCTGTTTGCCGAACCTTTCGTCTGTCGATGCCTCAATGGCTCCTCCATACTACCATTTCCATAACCACTAATCAAAGCGGACATTCCCTTTTAGTTAAGACTTACGCTAAAAGGTCACGGAGCTCAGAATACAACCGATTCAATAGTTCACCAGTCATTCCTTGTGCCGCTTTCCCTACCGAGCGCCTGGCCGCTCCCAGATAAACTGGCAGGATTCCGATGTTGCAGTAATCTTCCGAAGAGCGTACAATTCCAGAATGCGTTGTCTCGGTGCGATCGGGCACCCTGCTTTTGCTTGTTCTTGTCTATGCCGAGGACCGAAGTTTACTCTTGAAGCCAAATATGAATATGGGAGGTATTATGAAAGTGAAAATCTCTTTTCTGCCACTCTTTATGATGATTATTCTCGTTGCCTCCAGCTGTAGTAGCCAACGTGAGCAGCGTAACGTTAGTATGGAGGTAAACAGACCACGCCAGTTGGATCCAAATACAGCAGTGCCGGTTGTTCATACAATCAACAGCAACTTTAGCAGAATTATCACGATCAGACTTAAACCGTCTACAGATTTGCTTGAAGGTTTAAAGGAAGCGGTAAAGCAGGAAAATATTAAGAACGCTGTCATTTTGAGCGGCATTGGTTCGTTGACCAGTTACCGTGTCCATGTCGTCAGTAACACAACCTTTCCACCACAGACAGTATTTCCGGAGGCAGCCGCTCCCCAAGACCTGCTAAATGTGAACGGCTATGTGATTGATGGCAGGGTTCACGCACATATCACTTTTTCAGATAAAGACAGAGCATTAGGAGGCCATCTGGAGCCGGGCACGAAGGTCTTCACATTTGCAATTATTACTTTGGGTATGCTTCAAGACGGGGCCAGCCTTACAAGGTTTGATGATTGGAGATGGTGATCATACTATCCATCTCGGCTTAGGCAGGGTGATGGTGAAGAAGCATACCTTCATCCGCGAGGCTTGGGTGAGGTGGCTATGAGTAAATTATATTGAACTTGAGTTACCCAATTGTAAATTGAGGGGTGGCCAAATTACAGGAGATTATTATGTTCAGGGATCGAATGCTAGTCTGGGTTCTGGAGTATGTTTTCGGTGGGATGTTAGTTATCGTACCACTAACGAGTCTGGTTCTTTATCGACCTGACTGGACCGACGCTTACATTTGGGCTACGCAGTTATTTATTGTCTGCCTCGGTGTGATCTTGATCTCTTGTGCCAGTTCAATGAGACAGCGAATCCTGCTGGCAAGGCGCATAGACAGGTTGGCTGAGCAAATGGCAGATAGCTCCACATCATCTTCAGAAAAATCGGCAGAAACCAAAAGTTAAAATGATGAAAACCGCAAGGACCGCCTGTTTAATGGTTATAAATAGATTCCTTAAACCGCCATTCTCTCCCTCCTATGCTTGGGCGGGGTGATATGGGTTATAAAGGTCAGACTGATACGTTTTTCTTTAAAGAATGAAATAATGTCGCGGACGTTGGGTTCAGCAGCCGCTGCTATGTATGGCGTCAAGTGCTTTTTTCTCTAATCTTGTATCGGCACAGCGAGAAGAGAAACTTGCTGCCATTTCGATACAATCCTCATGAAACCACTTTCCCTGCTGAAGACCTGTATCTTGGGCAGCAAACCAGTAGGGCAATAGTTGGTCCAAGAACAGGCGTAGACTGAAACACACGTGGGGGTTGCTGGTTGTTGGAAGTTTCTTTTTCTTCTTTGTATTTGTTTAGTGCTTTCTGGAGGATAGCAGAAGGGCTTTCTTTCCCAGCGTATTGGCTCTATGTCAGGGTCACCTGCTGCTCCTTCTGTCGCTTTCCCTGCTGAACGCCCAGGCTTTGCTCAGAACAACCGGTAGCGCATCAAAAACAGATTAAGAAGCGGGGGTAAAGGTGGCAGAAGCAGGGCTATTGATTGCTGCAAAGGCAAAGAAACCAGCGCGGGCAAGAAAGTGCTGTGAGATCAGGAAGAAAACATGATCCTACCCCCACAAACTGGTATAAAAAATAGGGCAGATCAGCTGAAGACCCCAAAGATGCATCATCCCATGTGTGGAGGGCATATTGTTTTCTTGATTGTCGCCAAAGGCGAGATCGACAAATTCTAAATCCTAATCTCTAACCAAATCCGCCTTCTTTTTTTTCATCGTCGATGTTTAGAAGGAATTAAAGCTACGGCGGACAAGAATTGTGGAAACCCGCTGCGCGGGCGGGATTATATTGACGGGGGGTAAATGAAGATTTATAGTTGATTTGTTGGAAAAAGAATGGCTTTGCGAGAATTACAACAGAATACAGATGGGCGATAATGAGACACCCCCATGAGAATATCACGGATACACATTGAGAACTTCCGTAATTTCGCTAGCCTTGATGTGAAACTTGGCAAGCATGCTGTCATTGTCGGCGAGAACAAGATCGGCAAATCCAACCTACTGTACGCATCCTTGATCCATCACTGCCTGATTCGGCTCGCAAGCTCAGAGAAGAGGACTTCTGGGATGGACTTAAACGCCCATTAGGCAAAGATGTGCGCATCACTATCTCGGTGGACATCGCCGACTTTGAAAAGAACGAAAACCAACTGGCGGTTCTTGCAGAGCACTTGGTCAACCCAGAGCCAATGATAGCTCGACTGACTTATGTGTGGCAGCCATTGCCCGGTCTGATAGATGGCCCCAAGAAAGATGCTGACTACGAATTCGTTGTATATGGTGGGGACCGCCCCGAGAACGAGATCAGCTACGATGTGCGTCGGCGTCTGCCGATGGAACTGATGCCTGCCTTGCGAGACTGCGAAGGCGACCTATCCCGCTGGACTCGTTCTCCGATTCGCCCTCTGTTGGATAAAGCGGCGGGGCTGATTAATCGGGATGCTTTGAGTGAGTTGGCCAAAAAGGTTGACGAAGCGACAGAGGATATTGCCAAGGTGGATGAAGTCAAACAAGTGGCCCAAGCAATCACGGGCAAATTAGTCGAAATGGTCGGTTCACCCCAAGCATTGGAGACAATACTTGGGTTCTCCCCGACAGATCCGGACAAATTGATGCGGGCACTGCGAATTTTCATTGATGGGGGGCGACCCGGGTAAATGTCCCGTTTATCCTCAACATACTTACGAAGAAGCGGGTCAAAACACTGCGATGCTGTACCTTCAGCAATTGCCTCTGCTGACGCCTCATCCAGTTGCCAGAGTTTTTCCCATAAACCCTCGCATAATCCGGCAGGCCAGTTTCGGCTGATAAGGATTTCAAAACCTCTTGCCAGCATCCATCCCACAGTGGTTGAATCTTCGTTATTGAATCGGAAGGTGTCAGTCAACAAGCGATTGCTCATCTGCCGGCAGCGAATGAACAAAACAACTGCCAGTTCATGGATTAGGACATCCCATAGGCATGGCCTGCGGTGCAGACCAGCAGCAAACAGGTGCCGCAAGGAAATGGATGTTTTCCGTCTTCGTGTTTTTTTTCGTTTTTGGTCCCTTCGTTTATGATCACGTTTTGACATGCAGGGTTAACCTTTCCCATATCTAT
>CAZIED010000016.1:0-19029 GCA_964538525.1 uncultured Pirellulales bacterium
AATTAGAAGTAACGATGGATAATTTTTTGGAGGCGATGAAGGAGGTCGAGCCATCCGCAATAAGAGAAGTATTCGTTGAGGTGCCGGATGTGAAGTGGAGTGACGTGGGAGGTCTTGAGCACATCAAGCAAGAGCTTAAAGAGGCGATAGAGTGGCCGCTTAAGTATTCAGATATTTTTAAGCAGGCAAATACCAATCCACCTAAAGGAATACTTCTCTATGGAATTCCAGGAACAGGAAAGACTTTATTAGCCAAGGCAGTAGCAAGTCAGACCGGAGTGAATTTTATTTCAGTAAAAGGTCCTTCCCTTATATCTAAGTATGTAGGGGAAAGCGAAAAAGCCATTCGCGAAGTTTTTAAGAAGGCAAAGCAAGCTAGCCCCGCAATTTTATTTTTTGATGAGATAGAATCTCTGGTTCCCATTCGGGGTTCAGGTGATTCTACACATGTGACTGAGAGAGTAATCAGTCAATTTTTAGCCGAGATGGATGGGATTGAAGAGCTTAAGGGAGTGGTAGTTTTGGCAGCAACTAACAGATTGGATTTGGTTGATCCTGCCGTTTTAAGAAGCGGCAGATTCGACCTTCTTTTTGAGCTGCCTCTACCGGATGAGAAAACCAGAGAAGAGATATTCAGGATACACACAAAAAATAAGCCGCTTGGCGAAGACATTGATTTGAAGAAGCTGGCCGGAGAAACCGAGGGTAGGGTCGGCTCGGATATTGAGTTTATCTGTCGAAAGGCTTCTATGTTTGCGATAAGAGAGTTCATCAACCATCGCAAGGCCTGCAAAGACAAGAAGATGGACTTCAAAGTTTCAAGGCAGCATTTTGACCAGGCTATTAAAATGCTGAAACAGCAGAGTTGCTGATTTGTAATTGGTAATTGGTAATTTGTTCGTTGTTATGAGTTCATTGTTCATTGATGAACAACGAACTATAAACAATAATCCATTTACCAGTTACCAATATTTCTCTGAAGGGTCTGTTATGAGCAAAGTCGGCAAATATATTTACGGCATTATAAATTCGAATGTGGAAGAAGTCTTCAAGCTGGGTGGAATTGGTACTCTTGAAGATTCTTACCGGCTTGGAAGGCCTACATCGCTCGTATCAGTCTCGGCAAGGCACGTAATGAAAGCGATGCCGCTAACGGATGAGCCGAGCCTTGATGGGAAGGATAGCGCCTTTTTTAGCAGGGCTCATACTATTTCCTTCCGAGACATATCTGCGGTAGTAAGCGATGCTGAAGTAGCTGATTACAGCGGTTTGCCCAAAGATACATTAGCCAGGCTGCTTCTTCGACATCAGGAGGTAATTGAGAAGATTATGCCCGAACATACCATAATCCCTATGAGGTTCGGAACATTTGCTGAAAGTGAGCAAGAAACTATTCAGATTCTAAGCAGAGGATACAAAACAATTAAAGATATATTTGAAAGGGCAAAAAACACAATAGAGATTGATGTAGTTGCTACATTGAATGATTTTAACTCCTTTATTCAAGAGGTTTCAGAACAGGATGAAATAAAGCAGCTTAAACAATCTCTTTTAAGTAAAAAAGGCGGAGTTACGTTAGATGACCAGATGCAGGTGGGCGTTCTTGTTAAGAAACATTTAGATAAGAAAAGAGAGGAATATGCTGAACGGATACAAAAGGCCTTAAGCATGCTCGCCCAAGACCTCAAAGGCCACGACCTTATGGATGACAAAATGATTATTAATATGGCGTTTCTTATAGAGCAAAATAGGCAAAAGGATTTTGAGCAGGAAGTGGACAGACTCAATAATGAATTTAAAGAGAAGCTAAATTTTAGATGTGTGGGTCCGCTGCCTCCTTATAGTTTCTATACACTTGAGATAAAAAGGGCACGATTTGAGGAGATAAACTGGGCAAGGGAAAAATTAGGCCTTGCTAATGATTTTATAACAGCAAGTGACATTAAAAAAGCCCATCGCAAAGTAGCCCTAACATGTCACCCTGATAAAAAACCGGATGAACCGGGTATAGAAAAGAAGTTTGATGACATGACAAGGGCTTATAAGATACTTCTTGATTATTACCGCTCTTCCAATCAAACAGAACAGACGCATGGCTGCTATTTTAACGAAGAAGCCTTTGAAAATAGTGCAATGCTGGTTACGACGGCGGAATGAGATGGAAAAAGAAGGAAAATATATCTACTGCATTATTGAGACAAAACAAGAACGGAACTTCGGACCCATTGGTTTAGGCGGCAGGGGCGAGGAAGTTTTAACTATCGGATACGACGACCTAAGTATGGTTGTAAGTAATCATCCCATGACTAGACTTACTGCAAGCCGAGCGAACATGTTAGCCCACCAGGAAGCTATTGAGGCGGTAATGAAAGAATTTGATAGTGTTCTGCCGGTTCGCTTTGGCACCGTGGCATCAGGTGCCGACGAAATAAGAAATCTTTTGGATAGAAGACACATAGAATTTAAGAATGCCTTATCAGATATGGACCGCAAAGTAGAATTAGGAGTCAAAGGTATATGGAAAAATATGGACGTTATTTTTAACGAGATAGTAGAGGAGAATGAAACAATCAAAAGCTCAAAAGAGGCTTTGAAAAAAGAAGGTACTACAAATATTCAGGCCAAAATGAACGTGGGAAGGTTAGTTAAAGAGGCACTCCAGGAAAAGAAAGGAAAACAGGCGGAAGAAATCGTGGATAGACTAAGAAGGACATCCTATGAGAACAAACTCAACGATACTTTTGGTGACCAGATGTTCTTAAATGCTGCCTTTTTGGTAGGTAAAGGAAGAGAAAAAGAATTTGATAACATCATGGATGATTTGGGAGATAAGTATGAAGACAGAATAAGGTTCAAATATGCAGGACCTTTACCTGTATTTAATTTTGTTAATATTGTTATTTACCCGGAAGAATGGGAGAAATGAGCGCGATGGTGTAGAGTAAGGCGAATATATCGCAACCGTCGTGGTGATAAATGTTCCTGATCGATAGCATATTACTTGCGCCATTAAAGGGCGTGGTATGGCTGGGTAAAAAGATTAGTGAGACGGCTGAAAACCAATTGTCTGACAAGGGCCGTATAAAAGAGGAGCTTATGCAGTTACAACTGCAGTTTGAGTTAGATGAGATCAGTGAGAAGGAGTACAACCAGAAAGAGAAAGAACTCTTAGAAAGATTAGATGCTATTACAAAAACACAAGAACGGGAGATTTGAAAAATGGCTAATATAGGTGAAGTAAGAGTAACTGCGACTGAGTTCCTGCAAAAAGCCCTTAATGCCAACGAGGCACGGGTAATTGGAGTAACAAAGGTCGATGGTGGCTGGTGCGCAGAGGTTGAGGTTTATGAAGATAACTCTTTTTTGAAATCTCTAGGACTACCTACAAGAGTAAAGGATAGAAATATCTACATGGTTAAGCTAAACGATAATCTGGAAGTTGAATCTTATGAGCCTCAAGGGCATCCAGTAGCCACCAGCTAATATATCATAATAGGTTTGACAATTGCAGAAAAAATAGTCAAAGCTAAAAGGGGCAATTATAGCAATGGATGGATTATATCTTTATTGTCTCAGAGAGAAAACCATGAATTCCCCTACTATTTCCGCAACGGGTATTGATGGAGATGGAGAGGTTTTCGTTTTACCTTACCTCCAATTGGAGGCAGTGGTAAGTAAAGTCAATATCGAAGAATTTGCCTCTGATAAGATCCCCAAAAAGGCACAAGAAGACCTGAGCTGGATTAAAGAAAAAGCACTTGCTCATGAGAAAGTTATAGAACAGGCCATGGGGAAGGATAATATTGTTTTAAGCCTCATACCAATGAGGTTCGGCGCTATCTTCAAAAATATAGAAAGATTACAAGAGTCCTTAAACAAGGACTATTCCAAGATAAAAGAGGTGTTAGAAAGAATTCAGGGCAAACAGGAATGGAGCGTAAAATTATATCTAAATGATAAAGAAAAATTTGAGCAGATGATAAAAGAAAAAAATGAGGCGATAAAACAGAAACAGAAAGAAATAGCCTCTTTACCTGAGGGTATAGCCTTTTTTATGGAAGAGGAATTAAGAGAAGCTATTGCCAAAGAAATCAGTGGAGAATTGAACGCTACCGTGGACGTCATCTTTGAACGGTTAAAAAAACAATCTGTTGATTCGGTTAGAAATAAGGTTTTGGAAAAGGAGCTAACCGGCAGAGGTGAACCTATGGTTCTAAATGGGGCCTATTTAGTCCCTGAAGAAGAAGTGGAGAATTTCAAAAAAGAAATTGAAGACCTAAAACAAGAAATGCAGGCAAAAGGCCTTTGTCTTGAGTACAGTGGTCCCTGGCCTGCTTTTAATTTTACTTCCCTTTGAATCAATGGCTGACTTATTAACTGCTACCGTTAATAGAAATGAGAATGTAACGTTAGTAGATGCTCTGGATAAAGTTTTAGAAAAGGGAGCGGTTATCAATGGAGACTTAGTAATAAGGGTAGCTGATGTTGACCTTGTTTTTTTGGGTTTAAGACTTATCCTTACATCAGTTTCTAAGGCAGAAGAGCTGTCGGGTAAGAGTTTTAGTGATAAAGATAAGCTACCCACGCTCGAAGATTTAGAATATATAGAAAAACTGCAAATGGAGATAAAAAGAGCCGAAGAAAATATCCCTAAACTAATTGACGTCAGTGATCCAAAGAAGGCCGAACAAGGATTGGCTAAATTAGTTTTAACCCTGGTTGAGCTTATAAGAAAACTTATGGAGAAAGAAGCCTTTAGAAGGGTAAAGAGAGGCACACTTTCATCCACAGAGATTCAGAAATTGGGTTTAAGTCTTAAAGCGGTGAAAAAAAAGATAAAAGAGGTTCAAAAAATCTTTGGTATTGAGGATGAAGAATTAAATTTAGATTTAGGCCCTTTAGGTAATTTGATGTAAGAAGAGAGTATGTTGAAGGAACAAAACAAAATAAGCTGCTCCACCTTTCAGAAACAAGAGCCGGTGATAAAAGAAATCACCAACAAAATTAATATGGCCAAAGGAGTGCTTGAAAAAGCGGCAGCCGCCGAAGAGCTACAAAAAGAAGTGAATGTGCTTCTTTTGTGCCCGGATTTTAACGATGAAAATTTAGACTGCCGGAATTGCCATTTCATCGCAAATGTCCGCAAGAAAACAGCAGATTTGATTATAAAAGCCCGGAAGCTGGCGTAGCAGAAGCGGAGGATAAAATAATGTCAGAACAAAAATTGACCCACGCTATAGAGTCCACAAATCTCGCCGACATTCTGGAGCGAGTTTTAGATAAGGGAATTGTTATCGCCGGCGATATCAGGATTCAAATTGCTGATATCGACCTGCTAACCATCAAGATAAGACTGTTAATCGCCTCGGTGGATAAAGCGATGGAAATGGGGATAAATTGGTGGCAGCAGGATTCCTATTTGTCTTCAATGGCAAAGACATCGGATATCGAACAGGAAAATAGAGAGCTAAAGAAAAAAATCGAACGTAACGAGGAGCTTAAAAGGCGACTGGAACGTGCTGAAGCAAAGGCAATTTAAGTATGAGTTTTGAGTTTTAAGTCTTGAGTCTTGCGTCTTGCGTAAGGAAAGGCCTATGAGAATGCTCATTTACGTTCCTATCATACATACCAGTGCCGACCTTGGTTCCATTGCAAAAGATGTAAACACCAGGGGAATTGCACATTTAGGAGAAGAGCTTTGGGCAAAGCACAAAAGAACGGTCGAGGGTTTCTGGGATGTCATATCGCAATACTTTGATTCCATCGATGTAAAGGGGATGAAAATATACCAGGATGGACTGGTTGCCGACGGAGAATTAGGTGAAAAAATAGTTGAAGAAACAGCCAAAGCAGGAAGCAGGAATTACCAGTTGGTATTGAAGCTCCTTGAAAGAGGAGCTTTTTTGGTTAAAACGGAGGATTTTAAGCTGGTTAAGCAAGAATACAATAAATTGCTTGCTATAATTAAAGCGAAATCAATTATCCGCAAGATAATGGCACTTATAAAATATAAGCTCGTAAAAGACAGACTCTTGAATAAAAGGGACGATTTTATCACGAAAGCGATAGAACAAACTCTTAAAGCCGATGAGAAAGGCATTTTGTTTATTGGTGCTTCTCACGGGATTAAAAAGCGGCTGCCTTCGAGCATTGAAGTTAAAGAGCTAAAGGACACGGCGAAGGTCAGAAGATATCAAAAGCTGCTCCCCTTCTATAACAAATATAGAGAGCAGTTTGACGAATTAGGCAAGTACCTTGTTTCAGAAATTAACTTAGAAGGCAGCCGTACCGTTTCTTATTTGTGACCAAGGTAATTATCAGACTTGTATACTTCATCTAAAAGAAAAATGGAATACTTAGCGATGCGAAAGAGCATGCAAATATTGCTTATTGAAGATGACTGTATAGATGTGATGATAGTTGCACGCGCGCTCAAAGACCTCGGAGTCACAAACAAACTGGTTCATAAAGCCAATGGTGAGAAAGCTTTGGAGTATCTGAGAACCGAGACTAAGCCGTGTGTTATTCTCCTAGATTTAAATATGCCGGTGATGAACGGCCTCGAATTTTTGAAAGTTGTAAAGGCAGACGAGGTACTGAAAAGAATTCCTGTTGTAGTGCTTACTACGTCCAACCAGGAAAAGGATGCAGCCGAAAGCTTTAAGCTTGGTGCCGCCGAATATATAGTCAAGTGCATTGATTATAAGGAGTTTCTCGAAAAAACCAGTGTGATTAAGCGGTACTGCGATTTAAGTGAACTGCCAATTGCGGTATAAGGCTTTGGAAACTACAAGGTACAAAATTTTGCTTATTGGAGTTAATCAGTTGGCAGGGATTTTCGTAAGAAAACGATTGCAGAAGAAAGAGCTGCTGCGAAATGAAAATAGGTCAAGAATTGACGCTAAGTTATGGAATCGTGCGTCTGGTCAAACCGGAAACTATGAGCTGAGGGGCATTAGTATCGAATCGACGAAGTGTGACTGGAAAACAAGAAAGACATAGAGATGAGAGAACAACTTAGAAAAACGGCAATTGACATTATAGGTGATGTGCCATGGGGCACACATTTCTGTCTTTTCTATCAGAACAAGCAGGATTTGATTGATATTCTCGTGCCCTATTTCAAAGCAGGATTACAGAACAATGAATTTTGCATGTGGGTTACTTCACAGCCTTTGACAATCGAGGATGTAAAGGGATCACTGAAGCATGTAGTCAAGAACTTGGATGATTATATTGGAAGTGGCCAGATAGAGATTTTAGACTACAGCCAGTGGTACACAAAATCAGGAATGTTCGAAGCTGATAAGGTATTGAAGGGCTGGCTCCAAAAGCATGACCAGGCTATAGAAAAAGGGTTTGATGGGCTGCGCCTTACCGGAAACACATTTTGGCTTGAAAAGAGGGACTGGAAAGATTTTGTTGATTATGAGGCAGTGGTAGATAGTGTAATCTGTAAATATCGAATGCTCGCTATTTGCACCTATTCCCTTGATAAGTGTAGAGCATCCGAGATCATGGATGTGGTTTCCACCCACCAATTTGCACTAATTAAGCGAGAAGGCAAGTGGAAGATTATTGAAAGTGCTGATCGCAGGAAGGCAGAGCACAGACTACGCGAGAGCGAGAATAAATATAGAACGCTTGTTGAGAATATTCCTCAGAAGATATTCCTTAAAGATGCCAACTCCGTTTACATCTCCTGCAATGAGGCATACGCCAAGGATTTGAAGATTAAACCCGAGAAGATTGTAGGCAAAACGGATTACGATTTCTACCCTAAGAAATTAGCTGAAAAATACAGAGCAGATGATAAGCGAATTATAGACTCAGGGAGGACAGAAGAGATAGATGAAAAGTATATCCTGGCTGGACAAGAAAGGATTGTACATACAGTCAAAACATCTGTCAAAGATGAACAGAGTAATGTCATTGGAGTATTAGGCATTTTCTGGGACATCACCGAGCGCAAGAAGGCGGAGGAGGCTCTGTGGGAGGTAAAGAATTACCTGGACAGTCTGATTAGCTATGCGAGCGCTCCTATTATCGTCTGGAATCCGGAATTCAAGATCATCCGGTTTAATCATGCCTTCGAGCATCTTACAGGTTATGCAGCCAAAGAAACCATCGGCAAAGAACTGAACATGCTCTTGCCTAAAGCAAACCGTGATGAATCTCTCCAAAAGATTGCCGGCACCTTGAGCGGTGAATACTGGGAGTCGGTGGAAATTTCTATTCTTTGCAAAGATGGAGATATCCGGGTAGTACTATGGAACTCAGCAAACATCTATGCTGAGGACGGTACAACCCTTTTATCTACCATAGCCCAGGGTGTAGATATCACCGATCTCAAGAACAGGGAAGAAGAGTTAAAGGAATCGGAACAAAGATTCAGAAGGATTTTTGAGGAAGTGACCGACGGAATAATTCTGGCAGATCCAGAAACCAAAAAATTCTATTTTGGTAACAAAAAGATTTACCAAATGCTAGGTTGCAGTGAGGAAGAAATCAAGCGCCTTGGGGTTATGGATATCCATCCCCAGGAAGCCTTGCCTTTTGTCCTAGAACAGTTTGAGAAGCAAAGTAGGAGAGAAATTGCATTAGCTAAGGATATCCCAGTGAAAAGAAAAGACGGCAGTATTTTTTACGCTGATATTAACTCGGCTTCCATAACACTTGCTGGGAAAGCATATCTGATGGGTATTTTCAGAGACGTCACCGAGCGCAAGAAGGCAGAGGATGCTTTGCAACAGCTAAACAAAGACCTCGAATTAACCGTCCATGAGCTGAGCCGGTCGAACCAGGAACTTGAGGATTTTGCCCACATAATCGCCCACGACTTAAAGACGCCGCTGCGGGCAATCAGTACCTTGGCTGATTGGATAGTAACAGACTATAGCGATAAACTCGACCAAGAGGGCAAAGAAAAAATTAAATTGCTTAAAGGCGGAGTAACGCGAATGAGCAATCTTATCGGTAGTATCTTGCGGTATTCTGAAATTGGACGTGTCATCGAAAAGATGGAACAAGTAAATCTTAACACACTTGTAACAGAGATAACCGACCAGATCGCTCCGCTGAAAAATATTGAAATAACCATCGAGAATGACTTACCGACGCTAATATGTGAAAAAACGCGTCTTACGCAGGTATTTCAAAATCTCCTTAGCAACGCTGTAAAATATATTGATAAACCACTAGGGCAAGTAAGGATCGGCTGTGTCGAACAAGACGACTTTTGGAAATTCAGTATTGCTGATAATGGGCCCGGCATCGAAGAACAACATTTCGAAAGGATTTTTAAAATATTCCAGACATTATCGCCACGGGATCAGCTTGAAAGCACTGGAATCGGTCTTACGATTGTGAAAAAAATCGTAGAGTTGTATGGCGGTAAGATTTGGCTCGAATCAAAAGTAGGCGAGGGAAGTACATTCCTCTTTACATTGCCAAAACAAAAAATTGGGGTTGAAGATGCGAAACTCGAAGCCGATATTACTTGTCGAAGAGAACCTTGCAGAAGCAAGGACTTTTAGCCCAAGTTACGCAGTTGGGACGAATTTCAAATAATTTTTGCTGACAAAACAACCTTGGCCATATCAAGAAGCAACCTTTAAGCTCTAAAAGTCAATGTAGTCACGACCTTGCCTGTTGAATAGAGGAATTTTTCTGTCATTCTTGTCATATTATTTATATTTATGACAGGAATGCAACGTTCTTGAAGCGATTGTCAAGGCATAAAAACGGCAAGCAACATAACTACTGGGCGTTGGTAGAATCGGTGCGAATGGCCAGACCGCGCCATCCCACTCACAGCCGCCTACGCCATGCAAGCGGAACTTCGGATGCCGTCTTTCCACGGTCGTCAAGCCATACGGAGCTTTAAAGCCATTAGGATTGAGTACTTCAAGCCAGGCTTCTTCAAAGCCCCCATCCGGCAGATTAAAATACCATGGTATAAAACCGATTGCTTCACGAGCGTCGGAAAGCTGTCCATTTTCAAAACGAACCTTGAAAAATTTAGCATCATTATCCCAAAGATTTTTCTGCACAAGGTCTTTCAGTTGCATTGCCTTTTTATGGAATTTTTCAGAAAGTTCCTTCTTGCCTGCCAATTCAGCTATTTTGGAAATGGCTTGAGTATTGCCGTACATGTAGCTATTGATGGTTGGCCGGGCATTTTTCGCTGTTCTTGAGCCGCTGATTGATTCTTCCATTCCATCGCGAACATCGTACTGCCAGAAAAGGCCATCAGGCAGTAGTTTTTCCTCTTCCCATTTCTCATAATCACGCACTAAATCGGGTAGTAGCCCGGGACAGCAATGCCCATGATTTGGAACCAGCGGGAACATTATACGATTTGCCCGTCCCGTGCCAAAACTGCCAAAGCAGCTCTGCAATATATGTATGGCAATTCTTGCCAATAATAGACGTTTGAGTCAATTATGACATCGCTTTGAATTCTCGATACTCGATTATCCCGTATCCCGTATCAAGTATCAAATATAAGTTCATTTATTTACAGAAGTTATCACACTTTGATACAGTCCCATAATAAAATTTTGTAGAAATTTTGAAAAAAGTGTGTTTGCCGGTTGACTATGTGGTAAATAGTGGTAATATTTCCCAGTGAAGTCTTATTAGGTGGAGCTATGGCCAAGCTTTTGTTAACAGGTGAATATCAGCACGTCATTGATGGCAAGAACAGGGTGCTGATCTCCAATAAGCTGCGTAATCGGATTGATGCTGAGGAGCACGGCAGTAATTTCTACATTATTTTTGGGGCGAATGGCATTCTATGTTTGTATCCTGAGAAATATTTTGAGCAGATAGTGCTTTCTGTTGCTCCGGAGACCGCAGCACCTGATGAAGCGGTAGCGTTTGAGCGAATAAGTTTTGCCTTAGCCAGCAAGGTGGAGCTGGATGCTCAGGGTCGATTGCTGTTAAATGAAAAATTGCGAAAAAGGGCAGGACTAAAGGAGCAGATTACATTAGTCGGTGTCAGAGACCACATTGAGCTATGGAATAACGAGGACTGGGAGCAATATCTGTCGGATAATTTGCCCCAATATCAGAAGCAGATGTCGCAGGCGCGACTGTTTGTTTTGCAAAAACAGAACGAGGAACTGTAATTTGTTGTATGGAGGCAACATGGCTGAGTTGGATTTGAATCATTGCCGAATTGTGGGTAGTTTTTTGGATGGTAAGGCGGAGATTAATGAACGAACATCTGCCTCGATAGCTATTCTCGCTGAACGTTTAGGTAAATTGAGAAGTCTGGGGGGAATTATCTCCAAAGTTGAGTTTTCACCTTATATAAAAAAGATGAAAAGCCGGGGAAACACAGTGACCGTGGGTTGAGATTCGATACTCGATACTCGTTGAGGATCGAGCATTGGGGGATCGAGAATCGAGGGACGAGAATCGAGCATCAGGAAATAGTAGAGCATATTCCAGTTCTTGCAGAAAGGTTAGCCGAACAGATAAACTTACCGCCGGATGGGGTGATGGTCGATGCGACCATTGGGCATGGAGGTCATAGTTTACTGTTCGGCAAAACTTTAGGCCCTAATGGGATTTTGATCGGCCTGGATGTCGATGAAAACGTTATCAATAGGGCTAAATTTGTCTTAAAAGACCTCTCATGCAAGGTTATTCTGCATACCTGCAATTTTTCTCAAACCAGCGAACAGGTTCATATACAGGGTATAGAAAAGGTCGATTTTATATTGGCAGATTTGGGCCTGTGCTCGGCACAACTGGCTGATACCGAAAAAGGGCTTAGTTTCCAGACAAATATGCAATTGGATATGAGAATTGACAAAAGATTAAAGACCACTGCTGCCGATATAATTAATACAGCGGATGAAAAATCCATAGCTGATTTAATATATAAATATGGTCAGGATAGAGCCTCGCGGCGAATTGCACGGTTTATCGTCCAGGAGCGTAAGCGTCAGCCGATTACGACAACCGGCCAGCTGGCAGCAATAGTCAGCGGAGCACTGAGCCGGCCGGGGCAAAAACGAAGAATACATCCGGCTACAAGGACTTTTCAGGCGTTGAGAATCACCGTCAATAATGAGCTGGAGAATTTAGAGAAACTGCTCGCTACGGCGGTGGAATTGTTAAACGAAAACGGCTACATAGCTGTTATTAGCTACCACAGTCTCGAAGACAGATTAGTTAAGAATGATTTTAAGCGAAACGAAAAGGAACATATTTATAAGGTAATCACCAAGAAGCCGATTGTGCCAAGCCGGGAGGAAATCGCCGGTAATCGGCGGGCAAGGAGCGCAAAGCTTAGGATAGCACAAAAACAATAATTGCTTAGCGATGCTGGATACTCGATACTCTCTGAGTGACTAAAGTGAACTAAAGTGCCTAAAGTGAGATAAAGTAAAATTTCATAATTTTAGGCACTTTAGTCACTCTAAACTTTAGGCACTTTAGTTCACTCTAAACTTTAGGCACTTTAGAATCAAGCATCGAGAAACATGAATCGAGAATTTAGGAAAGGGAGTTTAGGTATGACTTCTGACGCCAAGATTGGATTGTTGTTGGGATTGATCTTTATATTTGTCATTGCCTTTGTAATTAACGGGCTGCCGCACTTTCGCAAAAACACCAATAATAATGAGCTAACAACAAACATGAATAATTTTGAGAATAATTCTCTTGGTATTGGGACAAAAGAACGAAAGGCGCAGGAAGCTATAAATTGGAACCAGTTACTTGAAGAAACCTCCTCGCGTAAAACCGGCGAACTTTCTGATGGGCAGCAGGATGTTCGCTCAACGACCACATTGCATGGAGACGTTTCATTGGCTAAAGAGCCTAATGAAGGATTTACCGAAAATCAGGCCCAGACCGATCAAGGTCTTTCTTCGTCGAATTTTGCCGTTGAGGAAACTGATGTAAAGAAACCAGAGACTGCTCAGCCCCCTGCCTGGCCTAAAACATATACTGTTGCCGATGGTGACAGTCTGGCGGATATAGCTATAAAATTTTACGGCTCACGGGAGGGCAATAAGAGTATAAACATCAACAGGATATTTGAGACCAATCGCAAAATTTTGAAAACAGCAAGTGAAATTTTCATCGGACAGAAACTTACTATACCTGCCCCATCATCTTTGACCTCCGGCAAAGAAAACAAAAATAGTGTTTTTTCCAGTAATATGTTTGAAAAGGTTGAGTCGGTCGGTCAGTCTCGGCAAGGCCGAGCCTTGACGGACAGGAAATACATTTCAACCGATGCTCAGTTAGCCAAACAGGGAAAATTTTACACTGTGCGAGAAGGCGACAGCCTGTGGAAGATTGCCGCCGAGCAGCTTGGTAACGGTAATCGTTATACCGAAATAAGTAAATTGAACAGTGATATCTTGAGTAATGAAGACAGCCTTATTGTTGGTATGCGATTAAAAATACCTGCTCGATAAGCCTGTCCTGAGCTGGGTCGAAGGGAATGGGCTTGCGATTTCGTTTTATTTTTGTGGTTTTGTATTTTACGGCTATTTTAGTCTTTACTGTTTATCTGCGTAGCCTTAACTGTCGCATTTTCTATAAGCTCTGTACGTATAAAAGCGAGCAGAACCAATTAAGACAGCAGCTCGGCAACAGACAATTGCAATTAGAGAGTCTGATAAATCCAGCTCACCTTGATACTGGATACTCGATGCTCATCGAGAATCGGGTATCGAGCATCGAACATTGAGACGCAATTCATTAAACGATGTATAATAAGAACGTTCGAGCTACCATTTTCTTTTTGCTGCTTCTGATTATAGCGTTTTTGGCATTGGCAGGTCGGTGTTTTTATCTGCAGTATTTCAAGGGTGACCATTATGTCGGTGTTTGTATCGAGCAGCAACGCTCGTTTTATCCTCAAAAGCCTCAGCGAGGGGTGATTCTCGATTGCAGAGGCAAAGTTTTTGCCGCCAGTAATAGAATCCAGATTGTTTTTGCCGATCCGCGAATCATTGATGACCCTAAGGATACATCCAACCAGCTCGCTCCTTTTGTGGATATGGGTGCACATAAAATTTGCAAGCTCATCATGGATCGCAAAGATTCACGCTATGCAGAAATCAAAGTCGAGTACGACCCGGCTACGGCTCGTCACTCCGTCGAGACGAGTGTAAACAAGTCTATCACCATCGGGAATATTTATGGCATAGGTGTTCAGAACGAATGGCTGAGACATTATCCAATGGGCAGACTCGCAGCGCACGCCGTCGGCTTTACAAGTGATGACAATCGAGGACTTGGTGGTGTTGAGTTTCAATACGATGAAGAGCTGTGCGGGTCGACCGGACGAAGTATATTCTTATCTGATGTGCATCGCAGGCCTATTTACCAGATTCTATCTGCTAATGCCGACGAGACCCGAAATTCAACCGATGGTGTGGGAATAATTTTGACCCTTGATGCCGCCATCCAGGAGTTTGTGCGGGCCGAGCTTATTAAGCAATACGAAAGTTACCAGGCCGAATCGGCTGTAGCGATTGTTGCCGAGCCGGCTACCGGTGCAATCCTGGCTTTAGTGTCACTGCCGGATTTCGACCCGGGCAACATTCGCTCTGCGGATATCGAGCATTTGCGTAACCGGGTTTTAACCGACCAGTATGAGCCGGGTAGTATTATTAAGCCAATCGTAGTTGCAATTGCGATGGATGCCGGTGCTGTGAATACGCATGAAAAGATATTCTGCGAAAATGGAAGCTATTATGGCAAAGGGTTCGGCAGAATAGGCGAATATCACAGAGGCTTCGGCGATTTAACGGTACGTGAGATTCTCGTCGAATCCAGCAATATAGGAATGGCTAAAATCGGCCAAAGGCTTGGCAAAGATAAGCTTTACGAAGGATTGAAATTTTTCGGCTTCGGCAGGAAAACCGGCATCGACCTGCCCGGCGAGGCAGAGGGGAAATTGCGGCCGGCTAAACAGTGGACGGGATACAGTGTAACCCGAATACCTTTTGGCCAGGAAATTTCTGTCACCGCGATTCAGCTTGTACAGGCTTTCTGTATTCTTGCCAATGGCGGTCATTTGGTTCATCCCTACCTGGTAAAAGCGGTGGTTGGTCACGATGGCGAAATTATCAGATTCAAACGTCCTCCATCGCCTATTGGCTATATCGTCAAGCCTGAGGTTGCTGAATGGGTTGTTAAAGATGCAATGAAAGGTGTAGTTAATGAGGGTACGGGCACCAAAGCGAAGCTGAAAGACCGGCAGGTGTTCGGCAAAACCGGCACCGCTCAATTAGCCAACGCAGAAGGAGGTGGCTATGCTGAAGGTGCTTACGTTGCCTCATTTGTTGCCGGTGCACCTGTGGAGAACCCTGCGGTAATTGTTTTAGTGTCGATTCGCAGGCCGAACGTCAAGCTCGGCAAAGGTTACACCGGCGGTGCCGTAGCCGCCCCGGTAGTCGCTGCAATACTCGAAAAAACGCTTAATTATCTCGAAGCTCACAATCAGCTTGCCCTTCCCTCACGCAATAGTCTCGTTCGAGATAAGACATCTGTAAAACAGGACCCTTCATAGTTTATATTAAAGGACTATACTATGGCTAATGGAGCAGAAGCTGCCGTTATAGGTGCTGCCGGTGCTGAGATTGCACAGGCTATAAAGGCATCGGGTGCGATTGTAAAGGTTGAGCCGGTTGATTTTATAACGATAGTAAATAGTGCAGAAAGTCCCCTGGTAGTATATTGTCAAGGCGGATTTTTCTCGACCAAATACCAGTATTTAACGAGCTACAAAGGCCTTATTTTTTACACCAAGTCCGCGACTCAAATTACTTTGCCGGCATCAGCAGAGGTCATCACCGCCAAAAAAATCTGGATCCCAAGCTAATACTACTAAAATCCTAAATCCGAATATCTAAACTCGAAACAATACCAAATTACCAAAATTCAAATGTCCCAAACGAAACATTGCTCTTGCCTCGCCTCTTGTTTTGTTAATTTATATTTCGAGTATTTGAATTTGTTTCGGATTTAGGATTTAGATATTCAGATTCTTAAAGAAGGATACTCGAAAGTTTCATTTCCCATACCAGAAAATGATTAGAAAAGTGCTTGATTGCTACGTCGCCTGCTACAAAAGTGCTTAACGCCAGTTTGATCTCCGAAGTCGAATATATACATATCTATCCGGTTGTTGAAGATTTGGTAATTGCATAATGGCTGTATTATAACTGTAACTATCTCGATTTCACAAGATTCTATCGGCAATGCCAGATTTTTAGGGGTCTTTATGTAAGGTCTCAAGCATGTGTCTGATATCTCGATAACATTTATCAAAAGAATCGGAAGTACGTGCAATATTCATATCGAACTCGGCTGTGAGTGCTGGCTGATCGGTTGTTTCTGTATAGCTTTTGCTTGGTGGCATTCTATCACTCAACCATTCTTTGGCACCGCGGATAGATTCCGGGTCTTCCGGTGGCTCAAGATCGTTTGGAAGTCCTTTTTTCCCTCGTAGGGACTCAGCTGCTGCCAGGAACCATGCTTCAAATTCCTTTTTTGCAAGAATTACGGAAATTGGCAAATCGTTTCGTGCTGTTTTGGCGCGTTTGAGTAACGCAGGACCATCTTTGGCTGGGCAACCATTGTCCCAGTCGCAATCAACAATCACAATAATACCCCCTCTTCCCTGGAGTTTTCGTGCAGTGAAGGTTATTGATCTTTCAATCTCACCCTCTTTCAAAAGTTTGTTAACCGATACTCTCAAAGGTTGTAATACATTAGGCACAAAACCTGGGTCAATATCTCGAGCAATCCTCCTAATTAGGATCGGAACGGCTTCACATTCACCGTGGCCTTCTACGATTGCAGCTATTTTAACTTCGGTCATGGTTGATGATCCACAAAAAGTTCAAACTGTTCGGGGATTATTTTCTTTACAGAGTCTGCATCCGGCTCGATTTGTCCCAAACGAAGTAATTCTCCAGCCGTATATAACCTTTCTTTGATAGCTTCTCTACCTGCCCGGTCTAACGGTCCCAGTGTAGTTTCTCCATTTCTGTTTACTACAGCTAAAATGCTATCATCACTAATACTCTTTTCATCTAACAGATCGGGGCTGTGACTAGTGACGGCTATTTGTGTTCTTTTGGACGCCGAACACAAACCATCTCTGATTACTCCTGCTGCACCGGGATGTACAGCAACCTCAGGCTCCTCAATTCCAACAAAGGGAACTTTCTTTGTCTGAAAAAGCGCCGTGAGAACCCCAAGTGCCCGTAATGTACCATCAGACATGTTTTCTGCCATAAATCGCCAAGGATCCTGGTTTTTTCCGACGGACTGGCGGAATTCCAAGGTTTCTTTTTTCCCTACATGTTTCACATCAACACCTTGTATACCTGGGACAACTTTTGACAAAAATTCCGCAACTTGGTCTTTTGCTTCCTTGTTTTCCTTAGCCATTATGCTTAGCACACTTGATAGATTACTTCCATCTCGTTTCAGAACCTCGCCAGTGTCGGAGGGTTGGAGTTCGCGGATTTCATCCGGGTTTAGATTATAAAAGCCCATATGAGATAAAGCATCATATAAGGGTCGGAAATCAGCTAAACCTGACGCTGCAACCAGATACAACCGGTCTCTCAACGCTGGCGGGCCTATTTTGAAGCTCGCGTCTTTTAGGATACCGTTTTCAACCTTATAGAAGTGTCCTTCTCCAAGATTAAACTCCTTGCTAAAAACGCTACATTCCTCCTGCTGAACTTCAAAGCCACCTTTTTTTTGTGAGCCAACGCGAAATGCATACCACCCTTCCGTTCCATTAGGAAGTCTCCATTCCAGACGAATCCCAAAATGAGTGGGATGACCTGACGAACGCCGTCTTACCTCATTTATTCCACCTCGTTCTCTCAATGCATGCTCAAGGGAGGTGTTCAGAGATTCAGTCACCAAACGCAACGCATCCAGGAAGTTGCTCTTACCCGCTCCATTTTGTCCCACCAAAAATGTCAATGGACTAAGTGGAACTGAGCATTCCTTAATGCTCTTATAATTGTTGAGAACTACACGCTTAAGAAAAACGGGGTTATTCATATTAACCTCCAATACTGAGATTAAGATACCAAATTATTTGATTCTTAATCTTGCGAATTTTAGTTTTCCCACGCGAATGACCTGGCCGGTTATTACGTTTGCCGGCGCATTAGGGTCGCTGACTTTTTTCCCATCGATAGATACTGCTCCTTGTGCAATCATGCGTTTTGCTTCTCCGCCGGTTTCGACAAGATTACAGGCCAGAAGCAGTTGCTTAACCGAAATTGTAGGATCATCTATTACAACCTCTCGAATCTCTTCAGGCAATTGGCCCTGGGCGAAGACCTTGTCAAATTCGTCAGCGGCGGCTTTTGCGGCTTCTTGGCCATAAAATTGAGAAACAATCGTTTTTCCTAACAAGACTTTCGCTTCTTTCGGATGCGTCTTGTCGGGATTGACAAGCCCAGCGATTTTGTCAGTCGGCTGGTCAGTTACAAGCGTAAAGTAGTTCTCCATCATCTCATCCGAGATACTCATCACCTTGCCGAACATATCGTTCGGCTGGTCGGTGACGCCGATATAATTACCTTTGGATTTGCTCATCTTTTCTTTGCCGTCAAGGCCGACGAGAATAGGCGTAGTGATTACGACCTGCGGCTTCTGTCCGTTGACTCTTTGCAGGTCTCTTCCGACCAGATTATTAAACGTCTGGTCTGTGCCGCCTAATTCAACGTCGCTTTTGACCATGACAGAATCGTAGCCCTGCATAAGCGGGTATAAAAATTCGTGTGTGCCGATAGGCTCACCTTTTTTGTATCGCAATTCAAATGTGTCTCTTTCGAGCATACGAGCGACAGTCATATTACCGGCCAGCTTAATAATATCGGCTAATCTGAGGTCGGCAAGCCATTCGCTGTTATGTCTTATCTCGAGTTTGTTCTCTGACGAATCAAGAATTTTTCCTGCCTGCTGGAAGTATGTTTTGGCATTTGCTTCAATTTGGGCAGGTTCGAGCATCGGCCT
>CAZIED010000017.1:0-18427 GCA_964538525.1 uncultured Pirellulales bacterium
GATACTCGATGCTCGCTATTCGATTGAATCCAATCTTCTATGACGAATCTGGCAGTACAAAAAGTTAATAATGGTGTGGTCTTTACGGCAAAAATTGTACCCGGAAGTAACTGTCCGACAAGGATTTGCGGCTTACTCGGCGAGATGCTGAAGGTTAAGGTTGCAGCGGTGCCGGAGAAGGGAAAGGCAAACCAGTGCCTTATCGGCTTTTTAGCTGAAAAACTAAGTGTGAAAAAAAATGCTGTCAATATAATCTCCGGCAGCACCAGCCCAATCAAGCGCGTGCACGTTGTGGGTATATCACCTGAAACGTTACTACAAAAACTGAATTTAGGAAAAAATATTCACCAATGACCATTCCCTTTATAAAATGAAAAGTCACAATCTTCGTAGAATGTTTTATGCAGGTCGTATAAGTTCCGGCAGTAAGACCAAGGAAAAAGACTGATGAAAAAGATTTTCTTGTCAACAATTCTCGCTTTGTTAATCCTTTCACAACTATCTCCTGCTCAATCTCAGCAGCTGGCCAACGAAGGCAAGAGAGGATTGCATGCAAGGTCGCTCGAAGAAGTTCTGCGGCTACCGGAAGATGAGGTTGATTTAGCCACAGCAGCCTTGATTGTCTCAGAGCAATGGAGCAATTTTGTATATGGGCGGAAATATTTGTCAAGATTGGACGATATGGCTTTGAACATTCAGGAAAAAATGAAGAAAAATTGGCTGAAGCCGAACTATAAAGCGATTCCTGTGATAAATAAATATCTGTTCGATGAGCTTGGTTTTAGAACTATTGCGGAACCTAATGATACCAACGATTTGTTGCTGCACTCGGTGATGGACCGAAAACGAGGATACTGTCTTAGCCTTTCCATTCTCTACCTTTCATTAGGCGAACGGCTTGGTATGCCTTTATATGGAGTAGTTGTGCCGGGACATTTTTTTGTCAGATACGATGACGGAAAGGTTCGCTTAAATATAGAAACTACCGGCAAAGGAAGCTCCCCACTTGATAAGCACTACATAAACAAGTTTAAGGTCCCCAAGCCGGATGATGATAGTATTTATATGACAAATCTAAGTAAAATTCAGACATTAGGCTGCTTTCTAAATAATCTCGGTAATAGTTATAACGACATCGGCGATACGGAAGCTGCGTTCCTTGCCCTTGCGCAGGCGGTACAGATAAATCCGACATTAGCCGAGTCACGTGCAAATTTGGGTAATGTTTATCTACACAAAGGACAGATAGAACATGCCATATATGAGTACCGAACGGCCTTAAAAATAAATCCTTGGGATGCAAAAACGTATAACAACCTCGCCAATGCACATCTTAGACAGGGCTGGCTGAGCCAGGCAATCTCCGAATACGCCGAGGCACTTAGTTTGGATCCAAATTTCATAGACACATATCAGAATCTCGCTATCGCCTACGCAAAGCAGGAAAGATTTGAGCAGGCAATACAATACCTAAAGCAAGCTATTACTTTAAAACCTCAAAACGCCGCTCTTTACAGCCAGTTGGGCGAAGTCTATTATCAAATAAGTGATTACCAAAAGGCAATAGAACAGTACAAAAAGGCACTTACGATTAAAAAGAACTTCGCTGAAGTCTATTTCAATTTGGCTGTCTGTTATAGCAAACTGGGATTAGCTGACAAAGAAATTCAAGCCTATAAAGAAGCTTTAGCAATTAAGCCGGATATGGTAGCTGCTCTGATAAACCTGGGCGGTGCTTATTTTACCAGCCAGAACTATAGCACAGCTATTGAATATTACAAAAAGGCTATCCAAATTAAGCAGGATGATGCCTCGGTTCACTACAATCTTGGGGCCGCTCTTTTCAATAAAGGCGATTACGAACAGGCGGTGACGGCTTATTTAGAGGCGGTAAAGCTCGACCCGAATTTAGGGGACGCGCATTATGGTCTTTCTTTTGGATTTTACAAGTTAAAAAATTATGAGCTGGCCTGGAAGCACATAAAAATCGCCGAAAAACTGGGTGTAGAGATTTCCAAAGACCTATACGATGCACTCGAGAAAAACTATAATGGGGCAGGTGATGGATAGACATAGAAAAAAATCTTAAAATCAAACATAGAATCTTGAACTTGAGTCCTTCCGCTGATATTATTCATGTTAACTGCTAATGTGTGATTGTATTAATGAGGAGTTTATAAAATGAGGGAAATAAAAAAGCACGTGTCAATAGTCATAGTTGTGATCGGAGTATTGGCAGGGTCACTTTGTGGTGGCTGTGGCGATATGAAGTGGCACCCGATATATACAGCAGCTTTAGGCGGAGCTCTCGTTGGTGCTATTGTAGGCCATCAATACCATGAAGCCGGCTATGGCGCTCTAATTGGAGCAGGCATTGGAGCTACGGGCGAGCTTCTGCATCAATCTGACATCACCGCGAAAAAACAAGAATGCAAGTATTCCGATAAGGAAGAGGAAATCACTGTAAAGATCACAAACAACAACGGTTCTATCACGTCTGTAAAGTTGAAAAAGAAAGGCGATGTGTACACAGGTCCAAAGGGCGAACAGTATAAAGAACTGCCGACCGAAGAGCAGCTAAAACCACTCTACGGCCTGTAATGCTCACTCCTACCACAGCTTCTTAATTTGCCTATCCGCCTTTTGTCGGATCAGTCATACATTTTATCCTCACCATAGTGACTCGCCTCAGCGTAGGCCAAGCCGTAGCTGTGTATGATGTTCCCTTCCCATCCAATATCCACGAAAAATTGTAGTTGCTGTTGAAAATGGTATAATAACAATAGTCACAAGTTATCCTTTGAAGAAAGGAAGGAAAATATGAAAGTATATTATGATGATGAAGTAGATGCTTTATATTTGAAGCTGGGGGATGATACGCCGGATGGAGTTATAGAAATTTCTGAAGGCGTTAATATAGATACAACTTCGCAAGATAAGATTGTGAGTATAGAAATCCTAAATGCTTCTAAAAAGATAGATTTAAGAACAGTTCTATCTTACTCCCTTGAATTTGATAAAGATTTAATAACTCAAAAATTTGCCTAACAACATTCCATCTGACGTATTCGGCGAGCGTGTTAGGATGTCTGTTAGCAGGATGCCTTACGAAAGAGCGCAGCCGAAAGAATGCAAATGCGGAAATCATATAATCCATAGTTGGAGAAAAGAAAATGGGATCACACCGAACACAGAAGGGAGATCAGTTCTTGGGGGGTGTCCGCCTGCTCGATGAATGGCCCCCACTACCGAACAATATAGGGAAAACACGAAAAATTAAGACGATTGACGGACAGATTCGACATTTTGAAATCGAGGACGAGATCAAACAGCCACAGAGCAAAGACGATAGAAAGCTCGTTGTCCTCCAAAAAATGAGAAACGTTGAGGATGACCGGATCGAGTTTCGATTCGGGTACTATATGCTTGGCATCAAGCCGAGAGCAAGTGGAAGATGGGTATGGGGCCAATTCTGTCTGGTGATTCCAAAGAATGACTTGATCGCGCTTATGCAAGAAGCACAGAAAAAGAAATGGTTCAAATTGTAGGTTGCTATGGACGGCAGACAGTTGCTAAATATGCATAGCATTAGAACTTTTCACTTTTGCAGCCGGATTCCGTGGCGAAGAAATATAACACATCGACCATCTAATATCCCAAATGGGTCGTCACAAGCAAATAAAATATTGACATCAGGCAGGGTGTATATCAAGATTGTTGAAAAACCTGCAGAAAGAAGTGTATGTCATTTCGACCGAAGCCCCCGTGTCTTCTGTCGAAGCCAGAAACGGGGGCAAAGTGGAGAAATCCATTCAAAAACAGATTTCACTTCGTGGCTCTCCGCTTCGCTGCGTGTCTCGACTCGCCTGTCGGCTCGCTCGAAATGACGAACACCGTGTTTTCTACAAAGCACATTCGGAAAATGATTGATGTCATCACGGCAAAAATGTATATTACTACATCAATAGATGAATATTTTTTTATGGAGATTTTTATTGTGCGGCTGATTAAATTAATAATCACAGCTTTTTTAGTGCTGTTGCCAACCAGCCTCGGCACTGTAAATGCTAAACAAGTCGATTCTACCGATATCCCGGCTGATCTCTCAGCCTACTATGGCTTTGGGGAAATAGAAATAATCAAAATGGATTGGGGTATAAAAGACCTTAAAACTACCGATTTTAATGGCGACGGACGAAACGATATTGCGGTGGTCAATAACCTAAAAGCCAAAATCGAAATTTTAATCCAGAAAGAAACTATCGGCCAGGACGAAACGTCAGTATCTGTGGACCCCAATGACATAGACGTCAATGTCATCATCCCTCCTTCCCGTTTCAACAAGCAGAGTGTGCCGGTCTCACAAAGAATGTATAGTTTTGACTGTGGAGATTTGAATTCAGATGGCATGGTCGATTTGGCTTTTTACGGTGAGCCAAAGGGCCTTTACGTGATGTTACAAAAGGTCGGTGAGATAGAGGCATCCAAGGTAAAGTCATTAAGCTGGCAGACAAGAAAGAAAATTTCAATTGAGAATGGTCTTTCAACGGCAGGTGCACTGGTGTGTGCTGATTTGAATAATGACGGTGCTAATGACCTGGCGCTTGCCGGTACCGATGGGATTTATATTATTTTGCAAAAGACTGATGGCTCATTAGCTGAGCCGGTGAAATATCCCACTACTGCTCTGACGTTGGGTATTAAAGTGGGCGACTTGAACGGAGACCGAATAAACGACCTTATTCTTATAACAAACGACAATGAAAAGCCGGTGCATGTACGGTTCGGCCTTGAAACGGGACAACTGGGTCCCCAGATTGAATACTTTATTGAGAGACCGATTTTGTTCGAGCTCTATAATTTGGACGGCATCATTGGTGACGAAATACTGACGATAGACTCCATAAGCAAGCGGCTTATCTGCTACAAATTAGCTGCCCAAGACCAGAAGAATACCGACTGGCCAATCCTGTTTTATCCTCTTGCTGCCGGTGAAGACAGCACAAAGCGTGACCTGGCTGCCGGTGATTTTGACGGCGATGGCTTGATGGATATTACGATAAGTGACCCTGGTGCGGCGGAGCTGATTTTCTATAAGCAAATAGCGGGTGTTGGATTGGCAGAGCCGGTAAGGTATCCTGCGTTTTCGGATATTGTATGTTTATCCGCTGCCGACATAGAAGGTGATAAGAAGAGCGAAATAGCTGTTTTGAGCGTTAAGGAGAAGGTAATCGGAATAAGTAAATATAAGGATGATAGATTATCTTTCCCAAAACCAATCGAGCTGGTCGGTGAGCCGCTTGCAATGGAGCTTGCAGATATTGATGGCGATGGGAATTCAGATTGTGTTTACATCTCCAAAAACGATAAAGATGCCAGATACCTGAGAATTCTTTACAATCTTGCAGCAGCGACAGAGCAGAAGACAGATGACGGAGAACAGCCTGTCCGGCGTAGCCTTGGCGAAGTCGGAAGGACAGAAAATCTGTCATCTGTCATCCGTCATCCGAACACTGTCCTGGAGCTTACCAAGCTCACCGCTAATCCTGATGCCTTGAAGGTGCTTGATGTTGACCAGGATGGTTTGCAGGACGTTTTGATATTTGTAAGCTATGAGCTTCCAATATTGGTTCGGCAAGTGCGAAAACCTGTCCCAAGCGAAGCCGAGGGAATGGAATTTGAGATTGTTGATTCGCCCAAAATGCAGGCCAGCCTTATTAAGGATGCCCGCCTTAATTCGATAGCCATAGCAAACGTGGATGGTAAACCGGGTGATGAATTGCTTTTGGCACAGAAGAATTTCGCCAGGAGCTTGGTGTTTGCTGAAGGTCAAAGCTGGAATGTTATCGATCAGTATAATGCCAAGAGCACAGAAAACCAAATATCGGCTGTTGCTGCCTTCGATATTGATGGCAGAGGCACGGAGGCAAAACCCGAAATCTTACTGCTGGATGGCCTTAAGGGTTATCTTCAGATACTTCGGGCAGGTGATGATAAGACATACCGCTTCGAAAAAGAATTAGACGTAGGCAGATGGGATAACGCGGCTCATCTAAAGATGTTGTTTGCACCGCTTACGGGAAGCGGTAACAAAAATATTTTATTGTTCGACGGTAGTAAGCTCGCACTAATAACACCACCGACGGAAAGCAACATGCAAACACATCTGGTGCAGCAATTCAGCTATGAGACAAAAATAAAAGATGGTCTTTACGGCAACCTTACAGCCGGAGATATAAACTCTGACGGTCGGACTGACATTATTATGGTGGAGTACAATCGCAACCATATTGAAATACTTTCTCTTGATAACGACATCAAGCCGGTGCCTGCCATGCGTTTTAAGATATTCGAGCAAAAAAGCTATCGCGATAGCAAGCTCAGCTCTGAATTCAGTGTCGAGCCGCGAGACCTAAGCGTTGCTGATGTTACAGGCGACGGTAAAAACGATTTAGTAACCGTTATCCATGACCGTATAATTATTTATCCTCAGGACTGATTTTTAGGCCATTAACCGTAGCCTGTAATTGTTATCGTGCAGTATGTTGGGTAAAAATAGAAGCGTTTTTGTGGCGCTTAGCGGTGGTGTAGATAGCTCGACGGCTGCTGCCCTGCTGCTTGAGGCGGGATACAACTGCACAGGCGTGTTTATAATTACATGCGACCACAGCCATCAAGCACAAGCTGATGCCAAAGAAGTTGCCAAGAAGCTGGGTATAAAACTTTTTATGCTCGACCTACGCTGTGATTTTGAGCAAATCCTGACCTACTTTTTCAGCGAGTATCAGAGGGGTCGAACACCTAATCCTTGCGTTTTGTGCAATAGATTAGTTAAATTCGGTAAACTATGGGATTTCGCAAGGAGCAAAGGAGCAGAATTTCTCGCAACAGGGCACTATGCAAGAATAATAAAAGATAATGGACAAGCAGGTCTGTACGGGGCTGTTTATACAGCAAAAGACCAGTCTTATGCACTATCCATGATTGATAGAAAGGTATTGCCTTATATCATTTTTCCAATGGGTGGCTATTCAAAAGCTCAAACGCGTCAGACGGCGGCGAGGTTTGGCCTTGGAATTGCTCAAAAAGCGGAGTCTCAGGAGATTTGTTTTATACCCGACCATGATTACCCTGCTTTTCTTGAAAGGCATCGTCCAGAGCTTGCCGGCAAGGGTAATATTATCGACAGCAATGGCAATATCTTAGGTGAACATAACGGCATCCATCGATTCACTATCGGGCAACGCCGAGGTCTGCATGTTGCGATGGGCAAGCCCTACTATGTGGTAAATATTGATGCCAAGAGTAATGTGGTTACCCTTGGCCCAAAGGAAGAGCTGATGTACAGGCAGCTTCTGGCTACGGATGTTAATTGGCTTATTGATGAACCTGCATCGGCCTTTCGTGCAAGAGTGAAAATACGCTACCGAGACATCGGTGCCTCTGCATTAGTTTGTCCGAAAGGCAATAACGTATCGGTTGAGTTTGACGAGGCTAAATCCGCTATAACGCCGGGCCAGCTTGCTGCATTCTATGTTCAGGAAGGAAGCAATTATAGAGTTGTCGGCGGTGGATGGATTGATAAAGCGGCCGAGTAAACTAAAAAACTCAAAACTAAAAATGCTCTGTAGAAAACAATGTATCTTGTCATTTCGAGCGAACCGAAGGTGAGTGGAGAAATGACAATGAGTCTTTTCTACAAAGCAAACTCAAAACTAATGATGTATGGCTTTAGGCTATGCAGGTAAATAATGACATTTTGACTTTACTTAGTGAAAAGGTTGCACAGATGGCGCGAGATTCACAACGTTCTATAATATTACAGCCAGGTGCAATAGGTGATTGTATATTTACCCTGCCCCTGGTTCAGTTTCTGAAAGATTCTTTGCAATTAGGCGGCGTCGATATCCTTGGGCACACTGAATATATCGGCATCCTGCCAGGCAGAACCTGCGTTGACGGTATTTGCTCAATAGATTCAGCAGATTTACACAGGCTCTTTGTTGAATCAGCCACGTTTGACCTTGCAGACAGGGACCCTTTGATTAATACGTTTGATGACTATACGTGGATTGTAACGTTCCTCGGTGGGCCAAACAGCAACTTTGAACAGAATCTGATTTTTACCGCCAATTGCAGTCACTGTGCTGAAGTTATAACATTATCGATGAAGCCGCCAAAGGATTTCCATCAGCATTTAACCACATTCTACACCCAGCAGTTTATTAATCAGAGCGGTTTATCTTTAGAGAATTGGGACTTTCGGCCTGATGAAATCATAATAAAAGCCCTCGATTCGGATAGAGACAAAGGCAGAGAATTATTAGAAGAGATAGACTTTGATTTTTCCAAAAAGCTGCTGGTTATTCAGCCGGGCAGCGGCGGAGCTCACAAGTGCTGGCACATAGAGAATTTCTTGGCAATAGCTCGGGAAATCGGCGCCAAAAACATCGATGTAATATTTCTGCTCGGACCTGCAGAGCTGGAGAGGTTCAGTCGTAATAGTATTAAAGATATAAGTAATGTCGGCAGATGCCTTACAAATCTATCTTTGACAGAGGTTGTGGGGCTTTTGAGCTGTGCCGAAGGTTTTATTGGCAATGACAGCGGTATTACGCATTTGGCGGCTGGTTTAGGCATTAAAACTGTGGCTATTTTCGGCCCGACAAGTCCTGCTGTTTACAGACCAATAGGGCCTGCCGTAACTGTATTTGAAGTTAGGAATGCTGCTTTTACTAAAAAGCCTTTGGTGAACCTGCAAAAGCAGCTTCTGGAGGTTTTATTGCCGATAGATTAGATGCCGGATATTGACCACATTAATTATTGTATTATAATAATAAGATTAATTATTTAGAATAGTAATAATAGCTCGATATATTTTACAGAGGCGTTGGTATGCCTGCAAAAACTTTGGGTGAATTAGCTGAGTATGTTGGTGGCCGGGTAATCGGCGATCCCAATGTTATTATTAAGTCGGCTTCTACTTTAGGTCGGGCTCGAGAGGGTGACATCAGTTTTCTTGTCAACCGAAAATACCAAAAACAGTTGAGAGCTACAAAGGCAAGTGCTGTGATTGCGGGAAAAGAGGTCACCGAAAAATCGGTCTCTCTTCTGATAGCCGACGATCCTTACTATGCCTTTATGCAGATTATGGTGTTATTGCATGGCCATCGCAAACATAAAAAAGTGGGAGTTAGCCATCGAGCTTCAATTTCCGATAGTGCCAAAATTGGTGTAGATTGTAACATTCATGATTTTGCAATAATATCCGATGAGGCCAGGATAGGTGACGGCTGCATAATTTATCCCGGTGTGTTCATCGGACATGGTGTGCAAATCGGAAATGACAGCATTATATATCCAAATGTCACTATCTACGAAGGCTGCAAAATAGGAAACCGCGTGATTATAAATTCTAATTCAACAATCGGTGAAGACGGCTTCGGCTATGCCAGTTATAAAGGCATACATTACAAGATACCACAAATCGGCGGCGTGGTTATAGAAGATGACGTGGAAATTGGCGCCTGTTGTGGAATCGAACGAGGCACACTCGGTGACACCATCATTGGACAGGGAAGCAAGCTGGGTGATTTAATCACGATAGGACACGGCACAAAAATCGGTCAACATTGTTTGCTTGTTGCTCAGGTAGGAATAGCCGGCTCAACTACACTTGGTCACCATTGTATCGTTGGCGGACAGGTTGGCATCGTAGGACATATTACTATCGGCAACAATGTCACTATTGCAGCCCAGGCAGGCGTTGTTAACAACATCCCGGACGGTCATGTAGTATTAGGCGCACCTGCCATTGAGGCAAATCACGGTAAGCGTGCGTACAGTATGATACAACATCTGCCCGAAATGCGGCAAAATATTCGCAACCTTCAAAGTCAGATTGAACATATGACTTCACCTATTGAATCCGATCCTGAAAAAACAAGTGAACAAAATCCTGAACCCTGACCCATTTTGAGTCTCTAATAGGATAATTCCTTGAACGAGATACGAGATACGAGATACACAACACGAGAAATGCTTGGCTTAATTGCCGGCGAAGGCAGATTACCCTTTTTAGTAGCCGCTGGAGCTAAAAAAGCTGGATTAAGCGTAATTTGTATCGGCCTGGCGGATAACGCAGAACAAGGCTTAGCTAATGAAGTTGATGTGTTCTATAGGGTAGCGATTGCACGCCCGGGCAGCTGGATACGCAAGTTAAAAAGACACAATGTAACCAGGACAATTATGGTTGGCCGAGTCGCTAAAGCGCGACTTTTTACACCACGGAGAATCCTGCGGCATCTGCCCGATTGGCGAGCACTAAGAATATATTACTGGCGCCTAAGGGGCAGAGATAAACAGAACGATTCTGTTTTACGTGCTTTAGCTGATGAGCTTGCAAGCGGCGGCATAATACTGGAGAATTCCACGATGTATTGCACAGAATACTTGGCAACGGCAGGGGTGATGACGAAACTCCAGCCGAGCTCGAAAGTTTTAGGAGATATTGAGTTCGGCTGGCAAATTGTCAAGAAACTCGGTGAGATGGACATTGGCCAGGCGATAGCAGTAAAAGAAAGGGAAGTGCTTGCAGTCGAGGCAATAGAAGGTACCGCAGAGATGATTGAACGAGCCGGCCATTTTTGTAAGTCCGGCGGCTGGACCTTAATAAAAGTGTCCAAACCAAAACAGGATATGCGATTCGATGTGCCGTGTGTCGGGCCGGAAACAATCAGAAGTTTAGCAAAGAATGGCGGAACCTGCCTGGTTGTCGAGGCAGGTAAAACCATAATTATTGATAAACCCGAAACCATTAAGCTGGCTGACCAGCTAGGCATAGCTATTTTAGGTCGTTGAGATAATCTTGAAAGTGATAAGGCTGCGGTTTGCCCTAATAACATCCACTCTAATAGATATATCTATATGATTAAGTTCCCGTTTCAACTCTCAATCAAAAGCGATTATCCGGAAAAGCGAATTGAAACATTGTTATGTATCAAAATTTTAAGGAATATTCCCGGCAGGCGACAGGTTTATGATGCCCAGTGGCAAGGCAAGAACGTGATAGCCAAGGTGTTTTCGCATAACATCAGCGCGAAACGTCACTTTAAGCGAGAGTGGTGGGGATTAAATGAGCTGACCAGACGAGAGTTGAGCAGCCCTACCCCTTTATTTTTCGGCAAGACCGAAGACGGCCAATGGGCCATAGTCATGGAAAAAATCGACGATTCATCAACCGCTCTGGATGTTTTAAACAAGACATCAGACAAAATCGTAAAGCTTGATCTGTTAATATTGGCGTGCAGGGAATTAGCCAAACAGCATAGTAACGGCGTTCTGCAAAAGGACCTGCACCTCGGTAATTTTCTCTTGCGCCGTGGAATACTATTCACACTCGACCCGGCTGGGATACATTTTTCACGGCGTGAAATTGGACGAACCAAAAGCATTTCTCATTTGGCGCTATTGGCATGCTCTTTGCCTGCGGGTGATGAGGAATCAATCAGGCAAATTTGTCAGGAGTATTTCAAAACAAGATGCTGGCCACTCGAAAAGCAGGATGAAGCTTTATTCCGGAAACGGCTGACCACATATAGGAAGCATGGTATTAGACATGGTTTGAAAAAACGCATGCGGTCAGGTACTAAGTACCTGCGAATTAAAAGCGTCGGGCACCTTGCTGTTTTCGACCGCGAATTTTGTGCAGTTGCCAATCCTGTTGATTTTATAAAGCAGATTGATTCTTTGATGGATAAGGGGGAGATTATCAAAAACGGTAATACCACCTATGTTTCTCGCTTGAGCATTAACGGTAAAGACATAGTGGTCAAACGGTATAATCATAAAGGCTTTATCCATTCAGTGCGTCATACTATAAAAAAGTCCCGTGCTCTTCGAGGCTGGCTGCATGCCCATCGGCTCAGGATGCTGAAAGTAGCTACACCGAAACCATTAGCTTATATTGAGAATCGTAGAGGATTGCTCTTATGGCAATCTTATCTGGTAACCGAATATGTTAAGGGACAGATGCTCAGGGATTTTCTGCGGGACAACAATGCTACTAAGGAGAAACGCTCAATGGTGACCCGTCAGGTTACAAACTTGCTCGATAAGTTAGGCCAAAATCGAATTACCCACGGTGATTTAAAGCATTCAAATATACTGATTACGGAAAATGAACCTGTTTTAATAGATATCGACGCGATGAAAGTACATAGGTGGACGTGGTTGTTCGACATCAAAAGGGCCAAGGATTTAAGCCGGGTGGTCCAAGACAACCAGTCCAATAGGTAAAAACATGAACATACGAATTGATAGACAATTCAGGATTACACGACTTTGGTCTAACCGTGAGATGCGAAAGTTAGCACCAATTTTCACCGGTGATATTGTCAATGTATCTGCGTGGGATGATCGAGATAAAGAGGGAGGGCATTATAAAGATTACTTTTCAGGCACATCGAGTTACTATTATACTAACTATAAGGGTGTGTGTGGTTACCAACAACGAGAGAACGAATACTTTGTTGACCTCACAGGCGAATTGCCAGAAGAATTGTATAGGCGTTTCGATGTTGTCTTCAACCACACGACTTTAGAGCACATATACGATATCAAAAAGGCTTTTAAGAATCTTTGCGATATGACGAAAGATATCGTTATCGTGATAGTGCCTTTTTCTCAGGTCCAGCATGAGACAGAATCCTATAAAGATTACTGGCGTTTCACCCCTTCATGTATGCGTGAGCTTTTCAAGGAAAACGGGCTGGACGTAATATATGAAGCCGAAAGCAAACATAGGAATGCTGCGATCTACCTGCTTTTTGTCGCCTCGCGTAACCCCGAAAGGTGGAAAGAACGAATGCCAAAATTTGAACCCATAACAGAAGCTGGAAAGTCAATTGGCTTTCGCTGGTCTTTTAAAAAGATAAGACGAAGGATTTTGGGAAGACACTGAATAATATCTTAGGTCAGGCCAAAAGGTTACCGGGTGTCTAAAAAAACACCACGAAATGTTTAAAAGAGTGATAAAAAAATTACTGATGGAAAACAAGATGCCAGGAATTACAGTCTATGGTCATATGGGTATCTCCATATTAAGAAAAGAGCAAAATGCCATTCTCAGAGACAGAGTCGGTGTTCTTCCAAACATAAAAAGCGTATTAAATGCAGGAAGCAATCCAGAAGCTTTAGATAAGGAGGGTCTTCGTTACAGAGACTATTTTCCAAATGCAGAGTTCTACACCTTGGATAAAAACGTAGACCTTAAATATCCAAACCATTTCTGCCTTGATTTACATGATTTGTCTATGCTAAACAAGATGTTTGATTTAGTACTCTGTATGAGCGTGCTTGAGCATGTGAGGAATCCTTTTGTGGTTGCCGAGCAACTGAAATCCGTGATTGCAGATGGTGGCTATCTATTTGTTTCGGTTCCTTTGTTTTATCCTGTGCACAAATCCCCTGATGAGGGATTTAGTGACTACTGGCGATTTACAGATGATGGCTTAAGGGAACTATTTGGGGATTTAACTGAACTGTGGATTATGAGGTGTAGCTCCGTAATTACCGCAGTCAGAGACAGGAGTAAAAACTATGATGAGGAGAAAACAGCAAGCGGCTACTTCGCCTTGTTTCGCAACAAAAATGAAAGTGTATGATGAGCGTTTTCTATGGGGACCGACATAAGAAGACCCTATACTCTGCTGAAACGGCGATTGCAATTGCCCAAGAGGTATTGCCAAAGTTGACTCGGGGGTCAACGTGCTGGCGATAGGCTGGCTGCGGATTCTGACTGCCCGTTTTATTTTTTTCAGTTAAATAAAACAAAAATCTGGTTCAATGGGTCACATGTGCAGGATTTAGCCAAGACTTACCGGTCGCGACCGTCAACCAAAGCAGAGTTTTGGGACTTGGATAGCAATGGAAAGACTGGCGAAGGAATTTACATGCCTGCTCTGGCAGCCCCTCTCTCAGTGCGGCACGCCCAACCCGGTATCCTTCCTTACTGAGCCTTTTCATTGCTCTGCGCCGGGGAATTACCTCTTTGCCACCGCCCTTGAAATAGAAGTCTTCAAGTACATCAAGTTCGATCTTGCGATTCACAAACGATTGGTCAGAAAGATTTCCCCTGTGGCGTCTTTTCGCATAAACCGGTTTCTCAACCGGAATGAATTTGTATTTGAGTGACAGTTTGAGTAAAAGCTTATAAACGGCACAACGCTTCAGAGAAGTATCAAAACCACCTTCTTGCTCATAAATCCTTTTGGCACACATTGTACCACAGGATTTAACATAAATAAACTCAAACAAGTCTGTTACAATATCGCCAGACGGCAGTTTATGCTGCTTTCTTCGGACCTCATTACCCTCTTCGTCAACGCCAATATGAGAACCGTATGCAAACACGTCGGGACCATAGGAATCTATCACGTCCATAAGCCTTTGGACCGCATCCGGAAACAACAAATCATCAGAATCTAAAAAGGTGATATATTCTCCCTGGGCAAGCTCGATTAACTTGTTCCTTGCTGCGGATTGTCCTATATGATTCACCCAATAATATACGACATTATAATCAGTATTCTTTACAATTTCCCCTGTGCCATCTGTTGAGCCATCGTCCAGTACAACTACCTCGTAATCTTTATAGGTTTGAGCGAATACACTGGCAAGTGCTTCCTTTAGGTATTCTTTTCGATTATAAGTTGGAATACAAATGCTCACCAAGGGCATAGGCTCATTCCTGAATTTAGTAAAATTAGCGCATTTTTTTCTGTTCGATAAAGGCCTCTAATATCGCCGCGGCAGCCACGGCATCAATACGTTTTTTCTTTTTGCCTCTGGTAAGATTAACAGGAGCAAGCTTCTCCTCCGCATCGAAACTGCTCAAACGCTCATCCTGAAAGTAAATAGGAATATCAACATGCTTCTCCAACCGCCTGGTAAATTCCAGGACACGCCTTGCTTGAGGGCCTTGGGAGTTGTCCATATTCAAGGGAAATCCAACCACGATGGCCTCAACATATTCTCTTTCAGCTATATCTGCTATTTTTTGCGGCAGAGCTTTTTGGCCATGTATAACAGTAAGAGGTGATGCTAAAGTCTCATTAGCATCACATATTGCTAAGCCTGTGCGTTTTTCGCCGTAATCAATCCCCAGATACCTCATTTGTCAGTTCTTTGTTCGTCGTTCATTGTTCGTTGTTTATCTATGAACTATGAACAATGTACTATGAACAATTACAGAAATTTTTCACCACGATGTTGCTTTATCAGCTCTAACAATTCCTTTAATCTCTGAGCCTGGTCGCGAAGACAAACAAGTGTGGCGTCAGGGCTGTGAGCTACTACAATATTTTCGATTCCAATTGCAGCCAGCAGATGGTTACTTTCTTCGGTAACAAAAATCGAATTTTTACAGTCCAGCAGCTCGCTGGTGCCGGCTACAACCACATTATTGTACTTATCCGAGCTGACAATATCGGCAAGAGCTGCGAATGAGCCCATATCCAGCCACCGACAATCCAATTTTATAGCAAAGACATTTTCAGCCTTTTCCATAACAGCAAAGTCGATACTGATTTTTGGCATTTTCACAAACCACTCTTCAAGCCTTTTCTGCTGGTTCGGTCCGTCCCAGTCGGCTCCAATTTCGCGTAAAGGCTCGATGGCCTCAGGCAGAAACCTTTCCAAATTAGATAAAATCGTTTTTGCTCTCCAAACAAACATGCCCGAATTCCAAAGGAACTTATCAGTCTGAAGATACTCCTTTGCGTTTTTTTCGTCAGGTTTCTCCTTAAATGCCTCGACGGAATAAATGGTGTTTTTGCAGCCCGGATACTCCCGGCCATTGGTGCATTTTATGTAACCGAGCTGCGTGCTGGCAAAAGTCGGCTTGATGCCAAAAGTAATCATATTTTCCGGATTCTCATTTATAAAAAACAGAGCATCTTTTAGAGCCTGCTGCAATGTTTCAGCGGGTTCTATCATCTGATCGGCGGTAACAATCGCCATCTGGGCTTCGTCGTCAAACTTGTTGAGGATGGTCGCAGCTAAACCGATAGCTCCAGCCGTATCACGAACAACCGGCTCAGCAATTACATTATTGAAGGGTATCTCGGGAAGCTCTTCACGAACGAGGTCTGCGTAGCCCGCATTTGTAAGAATAATTATGTTTCTGGAATCGAATATGGGTGTAAGCCTTTCAAAGCAGCGGCCGAGAAGCGTTTGACCATCAAAAAGCTTTAAGACCTGTTTAGGGCGTTTTTCTCGGCTTAGCGGCCATAATCTCTTGCCGCTGCCCCCTGCCATTATCACTGCATAGTTCATCAAGCAATTCCTTCAAATTGTTCATAGTTAATCGTTCATAGTTCATTGATGAACAAAAAACAATGAACAACGGACAATGAACAATATCAGACCAGATAGGCTGTGTCAATATCGGTCACTGATTGAATTTCGCCAGATAATTCTTCATATTTCTCACCGGGTTTACCCATAAGGGCGAAGGTGGCTTCTTTACCCAATTCAACAGCAGGCTGGTCATAAGGATTAACGCCGAACAAGGCACCGGCTAAAGAAGCTGTCACCTCGTACAAATAAATAAACTGCCCTACCGCATATTCATTGACTTCAGAGAAAATGACCGTAAGGCAGGGACGTTTGCTTTGCAACAAGGCGTATTCTGTAGCCTTTTTCTCACTATTCAGCAAAATACTCATCTGTTTGCCGGCCAGATAACCAAGTTCAGGTGCACAACCCGGCGCCGGGCCTATCGTCAAATCCTTGTCAAAATTACTTACCTGTAAAAAAGTAAAAAGTTTATCGTTTGGCCCCTCCCGGTATAACTGTACCTGGCTATGCTGATCGGTCGTTCCAAGAGCCTTAACCGGTGTGGGTCCGATATAGACAACATTTCCTTTCAAGTCCGTTGCTTTTCCGAGACTTTCGGCCCAGAGCTGTCTGTACCAATCAGCCAAATCTTTCAGAGCATAACTATAGGGCATCATGACAAATATTTTTTTGCCGTGGTTGTAATAGTGATAATTTATTGCAGCGTTGATTGCCGCCGGGTTTTTGTAAAAATCTTCGTTGCTAACTCTTGTATCCATATCTCTGGCGCCGGCTAAAAGCGAGTCTATATCAATTTCACATATAGCAGCGCTGAATAAACCCACGGCGCTTAAGACGCTGAACCTTCCGCCGACTCCATCAGGAACCTCAAGACTTCTAAATTTTTCATCATCTGTAATGTTGCGGAGTGTACCTTTTCCGGCATCTGTAGTCGCTATTATATGATTCCTCAAGCCTTTGGCTCCGAGTCTGTCTAAAAGCATTTTATGGATGATAAGAAACTGAGCTGCGGTCTCCGCTGTTCGGCCGGATTTGCTGATTACATTAAAGATAGTCCTGTCGAGTTTATCTCCAATCCACTCTAAAAAAGAAGCAAACTGCACAGGGTCAACGTTATCGAAAACAAAAAGTCGAGGACCCCGGCGTTGACGGTCATCTAAATTATAAAGATACGGATTCAACGCGGTTTGCAAAGCGATATTACCCAGAGCAGAACCGCCGATGCCTAACACAACAAAGAATTCACAATTACCCTTTACTTCGGAAACAAGTTTCTTGACTTTTTGAGAAATTTCAGGTCTAAAAGGAAGGTCTCGATAAGGAGTCTTGCCGTCTTTTCTTTCCTTGTTTAACTGTGAGATTAACGGCTCGGTTTTCTCTGCAAGCTCATTGAGCTGCTTCTCAGTAATGCCGTGTTCGGAACCAATAATTTCTGCTATGACATTTTTATAATAGAATTTAATCTGCGATTCAGGCACGTATTTGTCCCTTTTAAAATCTCATATCTTTGAAAGATTGGCATATTTTACCATCAGCGTCTTTGTCTGTCCATTGCTGAATCTTACAACTACCACACTGTCTTCACCCATATCAATAAAGTTTTCGACTCTGCCTTTACCGAATTTCTTGTGCAGCACCATTTGGCCCGCAGTAAAAACCGGCTCAGTATCATAGTCTTCGGTATCCTCATCAGGCTTATTTTCGGATTCGATTGACGTAATCCCAAGCTCGTCAAGAAACTTTGAGCGTATCGTCCGCAGCATCTGCCCGCGTATCGTTCTATACTGTGCGTAGCTTATATATAAACCCACCTTGGCGCGGGTTATACCGACAAAGAAAAGTCGCCGTTCTTCTTCCAAATCGTCCTTGTCATCTTTTTTGTTTAATCTTTCATGCGGTAATAAGCCATCTTCCAGCCCAACGATAAAAACATTTTCAAATTCGAGTCCCTTGGCAGCATGTAAGGTCATCAGCGCAACACGCTCATTGGTAGTGTCATACGCATCGACATCGCTAAAAAGCGATATCTGCTGAAGATAATCGAGTAGTGAAGGCTCTTCTGCCTGCT
>CAZIED010000018.1:0-18279 GCA_964538525.1 uncultured Pirellulales bacterium
GCTAACTATTTAAAGCGGCGAAGTTTTTCTTGTTTGGCAAGGTCACCATCTTAATTGAGCTGCACTATATGGCAATGCCATCTAGTGAAGTGCAGGATAATCCGATTTTATCCTGATTTCTTTCTTACTCAAACTGACTGATTTTTTATGAGAAAAATCCATAAGTGATTATTCAACAATCAGATAAAGACGAATGTCATTCCCGCGCAGAGCATGCCCTGAGCAAAGTCGAATGGGCGGGAATCCACTGCCACAATATAGTAAATGGATACCCGCTCCCCGCTTATGCGGGGACAAGCTTGCCCCTGCGAAGGCAGGGGGCGGGTATGACAATACGAATGGGTTAGTTTGAGTAAATTATTGACGGCAAAACACTTTTCGACTATCTTACTTAAGATACGTTGTTTTTAACTGGTAATAAAAATAAATAAATTTGGAAGATTGACTATGCTGAAAAGAACACACAATTGCGGCCAGCTCCGGCTCGACGACGCAGGTAAAATAGTAACAATATCCGGCTGGGCCAACTCCTACCGCGACCACGGTAACCTCGTCTTCATCGACCTTCGCGACAGAGAAGGCATCACTCAACTGGTCTTCAATCCCGACACGCAGCCGGAAGCACATAAGCAGGCCAGAACTATCCGTTGCGAATGGGTAATCGCAGCCAGGGGCCTCGTTCAGCCCAGAAGCCCCGGCATGGAAAATCCCAAGCTGCCGACCGGTCAAATAGAGGTCTCCGTGCAGCGGCTTGAGATACTCAACGTTGCAAAGACGCCGCCCTTTGATATTGATACCGCCGAGCGTATCGGCGAAGAGCTTCGGCTGATCAACCGATTCATCGACTTGCGAAGACCTGTCATGCAGCAGAAACTGCGTATTCGTCACCGCGTCACTCAGCTTGTCCGGCGATACTTCGACCAGTTAGGCTTCTGGGAAATCGAGACGCCCATGCTGGCAAAAAGCACCCCCGAAGGCGCAAGGGACTTCCTCGTCCCAAGCAGGCTGATTAAGAATTGCTTCTATGCTCTGCCTCAGTCGCCGCAGTTATTTAAGCAAATCCTGATGGTTAGCGGCATCGACAAATATTTCCAGATCGTCCGATGCTTTCGCGACGAAGACCCGCGAGCCGACCGGCAGGCTGAATTTACGCAAATCGATGTCGAGATGAGCTTCGTTGATAGTAACGATGTCATCGGCGTGCACGAAAATCTCGTCGCCAAAATCTGGAAGGATATACTCGGTGTGGATGTCACTACGCCCATGCGGCGAATGACCTACAAACAGGCTATGGATGAGTACGGCATCGACAGGCCCGACCTTCGCTTCGATATGAAGCTGCGTGACATCTCGGACATCGCAAAGCAGTGCACCTTCAACGTCTTTATAAAAGCTGTTGAAAATAGTGGCGTGGTTAAAGGTCTTTGCGCACCAGCAGGGGAGAAATACTCCAGAAGCGATATTGAAAAGACGCTAACAGATTTCGTCGCAGACTACGGTGCAAAGGGCCTTTCCTGGGTTAGGCTCAAAAAAGAGAATGGGAAGCTTGCTTTTATCGGCGGCCTGGGCAAATACTTCAGCGACAGCTTGCAGCAGCAGTTGATTCAGCGATTCGACGCAAAGGACGGCGATCTGATCTTACTATTGGCTGACAAGGAGCAGGTCGTCAATAAGGCACTGGCGCCGCTGCGTTGCAGGCTCGGACGTGAGCTGAAACTTTACGATGACAAAAAATTTGAATTCGTCTGGGTGGTTGATTTTCCGCTTTTTGAATGGAACGAGGGCGAAAAACGCTACGACTCTATGCACCATCCGTTCACCGCACCTGTGCCGGAGGATTTGGCCAGGCTCGAAACCGACCCGGCCTCTATTCGTTCGCAGGCTTACGACATCGTAGTCAACGGCTCGGAAATCGGCGGTGGCAGCATCCGTATTCACAATCCGAAGGTTCAGGCAAAGGTTTTTGAGCTGCTTAACATCACCAAAGAGCAGGCGGAGCGGCAGTTCGGCTTCTTTTTACGGGCGTTGGAATATGGTGCTCCACCGCACGGCGGCATAGCCTTCGGCTTGGATAGAATGATAATGCTGCTCACCGGCACCGACAATATAAGAGACGTCATTGCGTTTCCCAAGACTCAGAGCGGTCAGTGTCTCTTGTCCAATGCCCCAAGCGAGGTCGATCAGAAGCAGCTCGATGAGCTTAATCTGCGGACGCAAAAGCACGTGCAGGCGACCGAGCAGAAACCTCAAAGTGCCTAAAGTTAGAAGTGACTAAAGTGTCTAATGTTATGAACTTTAACTTTAGCTCGCTTTAGCTCATTTTAGGCACTTTAGCTCACTTTAGGCACTTGTAACTATGCGGATTAATATAAGTATTATCTGGCGCAGGATTCTGACGCTGCTAAGACTATGGCCGATGTCATTAGAGAAGAAGTGCCAGCTTACGTTCGGCCTTACGGTGGTCTTTACGCTGGCTCTCGCCCTTATTCTGCCCTATATATGGATGCGGCAGCTTATAACGACAAATTATCTCGACAACGAGCGGGCAAGGATTGAGACGCTGCTTTTCAGGCAGCACTTTCAGCTCAAAGATAAAACCGGCGACGCCCTTGTACCTTTGGACGGCGCCGGTCGCGTCCTTGACCCCAACAACCCGCACATACGCTGGATTCGATTTGTCAATAACGATAATGCTGCAATTCAAAAGCAGCTCCGGCTGCTAACCGAAAAGCAGCGAAAGGCCGTCGAGTCCCTCAAGAAACAGCAAGGCAGAGATGATATAATCAGCTTCGAGAAAAAAGGCGGCCTATATCACAGCAGCTACGTAAGACTTCTGCGGGCAGCCGATAACTGCATAATATGTCACAATCCGCAGGGTTCAGCCGGGGCCTATTCGCCGAATGAGCTGATCGGTGCGGTCGTCATTGGGCGTCCGGCCGGTGAAATCAGCAAAACAACGCTTTTAAATCTGGTCTGGGTGGGCGTTGCAGGCCTGATTGCCGGTACCGGCGCCATCGTGGCGTTCTACTGGATAACCCAGCGTGTAATATTGAGTCCCATCAGGCAGTTGCGTGCCCTTGCCGACAATGTCGCCGAGGGCAACCTTGATATAAGAAGCACAATAATGACCGGCGATGAGTACGAAAAGCTCGCCGGTGCATTTAACCACATGCTCGACGGCCTGCAACTGGCACAGGAAAGACTTTGGCAGACAAACAGGCAGCTCGACGACAAGATTGCTGAGCTTTCGGAGCGAAATATTGAGCTTTTCAAGGCTAATAAGTTAAAAGGTGAGTTCCTTGCCAATATCTCGCACGAGTTCAAGACGCCGCTAAATGCCATAATCGGCTTTGCCCAGGTGCTGCGTGAAAAGCCGAACCTTTTGGCCAGAGATAAAACCCGCAGGTACACCGACAATATTTTGACCAGCGGAAACAGACTGCTTGGTATGATTAATGACCTTCTGGATCTGGCAAAGGTGCGGGCAGGTAAAGTAGAACTGCACATCGTAAAGACCTCTCTGCCGGAGATTATTGACGCAGCGGTGGCGTCTTTTTCGCTGCTGACCAGGAAAAAGAAAATCAAAATCAAGGTAGTGACGGAGCCGGACCTGCCGACCCTTATGACGGACGCCGGCAAGGTTCAGCAGATACTGTTTAATTTTCTCAGCAATGCTGTTAAATTTACGCCGGAACGCGGCAGAATCGAAATCCGTGCCTTTCGCTCGCCTATGACGGATGTAGCTGGGCCGGAGGCGCGGTTTGTCAGGATAGCGGTAAGTGACACCGGCTGCGGCATCGCAGAGGCAGACAGGGAAAAAATCTTTGAAAAGTTCAGGCAGGTCGATGGCTCTTTGACGCGTGAAACTGCCGGCAGCGGCCTCGGCCTTACCATCAGCAGGGAGTTAGCCGTCCTGCTGGCAGGCAATATCGGCCTGGAAAGCGAGGTAGGCAAAGGCTCCACCTTCTGGCTGGATATTCCTGTGCCAGTGACAAATCAGATGACAGGAGACAGATGACAGACGAGGGATGAGGGATGAACAATGAACTATTAACAACGAACTACGAACGATTAACTATGAACAATTCAAAAATTATTGAAGTATTCCGGCTTGCCATCGTCACTATCGTATCGGGTCGAATCTTCGCTGTCGGCGCTAACCTTGATTCGCTCTATCAGTTCCGCTTTTTTCGTGCTGCTATCAATCGTAGCCAAAATCGTATCCATCTTCACATTGCCTGTGGCTATTTCAAACGGATACGGCATCTGCGTACGGAACGATTTTAAAACGCTTTCGACCACTCGTCCGAGTACTGAATCATTTGAACCGGTCATGCCGACGTCGGTGATGTATGCGGTGCCTTTTGGCAGAATCTTCTCATCGGCTGTCACAACGTGCGTGTGGGTGCCGAAACACAGGCTGACTCGGCCGTCTAAATGATAACCCATCGCCTGTTTTTCGCTTGTAGCCTCTGCGTGAAAATCAACGATTATGATGTCGGCCTGTTGCTGCAGTTTCGGCAGTAGTTTGTCGATAGCATTATAAGGACAGTCTGCCGGCTTCATAAATAATCGTCCTACCAGTGACACCGCAGCGACGGTCGGACCTTTGCCGGTTTTGTAAAGAGCGAATCCCTTGCCGGCTGCGTGCTCGGAAAGATTGGCTGGCCGGGCGATATTATCAACCTTCTCCAGCGTATTAATTATTTCCCTTTTGCGAAAGGTATGGTCGCCGAGTGTGACGAGGTTTATGCCGTAACGCAGCAGTTTGTCGAAGATTTGGGGTGTCAGGCCGGAGCCGCCGGCGGCGTTTTCCGCATTGGCTATCACGCAGTCGATCGCCCGCTCCTTGATAAGCGGCTTTAATCTGTCGGCAATAATCCGTCTGCCGGGCCGACCAACGATGTCACCTATACACAGTATATTTAGCTTCATGATTCGTTATTCGTTATTCGTATATCGTATATCGTATATCGTGAGTTATTAAAGTTTTTTTAGCAAGTTTGTTATCATCCGACCTATATGGTCCAATTTTTCAAGCAATATTGCTTCTTCTGATTTCTGTATATATTTAAGCTCTCTTGCTATTGTTAACTGTGTTTCCAGCTCTACACAAATTCCTAAAGTTATATACAAAAATTGTCTATGTTCCTTGTTATGGTATCTCTTGAACCCTTCTGCAATATTTGAAGGTATTGAAATTGCTGAACGTCTCATTTGACTTGATAAGCCATATATCTCTTGTTTAGGGAACTTATCTGTTAAAGTATATATTTCTTTTACTAATTCGATACTCCCCTGCCAGATCTTCATATCTCTATGATCGTATTTTCTCATCCATGCTTTGCAGTTTCTATACTTGGCTGTTTTCCTACTCTCTACGAACTACGATATGCGAGTTACGATATACGAGTTACGATATACGAGTTACGATATATACGAGTTTATTTCGCATACTCAATGCAGCGGACTTCGCGCAATAGCGTAACCTGTATTTCGCCGGGATAAGTCATTTCCGTTTCAATCTTATTGGCGATATCGCGTGCAATCTTCATTGCGGACTCGTCATCTACCTGCGAAGCATCGACAATTACGCGGATTTCCCGCCCAGCCTGGATGGCATAAGCGTTCTCGACGCCCTTGAAATTATTGGCGATCTCTTCCAATTTTTCCAGCCGTTTTATGTATCTTTCCAGCGTTTCCCTTCTTGCACCTGGACGGGAGGCACTGATGGCATCGGCAGCGGTGATAAGCGGCGTATAAGGATTATCTGGGGGCACATCGCCATGATGGCCGGCAACGGCGTTCAGCACAATCGGCGACTCATTGAACCGCTTTAGATAATTCATACCTATAGTCGGATGATTGCCTTCCACCTCGTGATCGATCGATTTGCCAATATCGTGCAGCAGCCCGGCTCGTCTGGCAATGGAACTGTCCAGGCCAAGCTCATCGGCCATAACCTGCGCCAAAAAAGCAACTTCCACGCTATGACGAAGCACATTCTGGCCGTAGCTGGTTCTATAATTTAGCGCTCCGAGCATACTGAGAATCTTGTTATTGATGCCCCGCACGTTAGTCTCGACGGAGGCGTCTTTGCCGAGCTGAAATAGTTTTTGGTTAACATCCTTTTTGGTCTGGGTGACCAGTTCCTCGATGCGGGATGGATGGATCCGGCCGTCCTGGATGAGCCTTTCCATTGATAGTCGGGCGACCTCGCGCCTGACAGGATTAAAACCGCTTACAACAATCGTGCCGGGGGTATCATCGACGATGACGTCCACGCCGGTAGCCTTTTCAAATGCACGGATATTTCGGCCTTCCCGTCCGATAATCCTGCCCTTCATGTCGTCATTTGGGATGTCGATTGTTGATACCGTTACTTCGCAGGTCTGGTCGGCGGCGTAACGTTGAATGGCTGTGCTGAGTATTTCCCTCCCTTTTTGCTCGGCCATTTCGTTTGCTTCTTCCACCTTGCGGGAAATCAAGGCCGACATTTCGTGCTCACACTCGTCCTCGAGCCGCTGCAAAAGCAGCTTCTTGGCATCCTCGATGCTCATGGCGGTAATCTTCAGCAACTGGTTTTTCTGCTGCGCCATTAAAATTGTAAGCTCTTTATCCTTCAGCTCTATCTTGTGTAGTTTCTTGTCTATCTCCTGCTCTTGTTGAATTAGGTTATTTTCCCGCTGTTGGTGCAATTCTGCCTGTCTTTCGATGGTATCTTCCCGTTTGGCTATTCTTATTTCGTTTTCATGGAGTTCGGCACGAACTTTATTGGCTTCAGTGGCAAATTCCTCTTTTTTCTTGATTGTTTCCGAAGCGGCATCGAGCTGTGCTGATCTGATGATGTTTTCTGCTTCTCTTTTTGCACCTTCGATTTGGCGTTGAAGGTCATGCTCGAAGGTCTTGGCCTTTGCTTTGGCAATCATCTGATAGATAATAGCTATCAGGCAACCCCCCAGAAAAAGTCCGATAATTAGTGCTCCGATTGCAGAAGACAGTTCTATCTGCGACAGTATATTCATAGTCGTTCCCTTTCCCTGATGATTATTGCATTGGTATAATTTATCAATTGTCAGAGGTAGCGGGAAAGAGCAGGGGTGCTTTTGAAGAAGCAGCTGTGAATTGCGAAATCCTCTTCGTTAAAGCGTACAATCAGCTTTCTAAGATAAATTCGACCTTAGCCTTGCCGTATAGGCCTTAAAAGATTTGTTTTTTTTCATAAAATTGCTGATTTTATGCTTAATAGCGAGAGTTTATCGCCGGTAAGCAAACGCATTTTACTAACGTTTCCAGATTTCGTTTCACTTTTGGTTTCACTTTTTGCATCGGTTATTTTTCGCTAATGATATTTTAAGAAAGTAACCACCGCTAAAAGTGTTTTTACAACTTATCTTCTGTTAGAACAGAGCTTTAAATAGCTCTTTCCCCTGTCCCGCATATCCCTTTCACAAAGAAACTAATTAACACATATCAAAAAACGGGACAATCTTCATAGATGCATATCATCGGCTGGTCTCATTTAAAATATTAGGGAACTTTATAGAGCCAGTCAAGAAAAAAACAGAGGAATTCAGGAAAAACAACTAAATTTAGTAGTTATGATGGATTAATCCTGTGAAAATCAACGTAATGGTTATACGGAATAGTTAAACTTTTGGCGAAAGCTGATAACTATGGTTCTTCTGACCGATTAATATGTTAAGTTGGGTAAATCTTCTTGATTTTTGTCCGATGAAATTATATAATTAATGTAACTGGGTATCATAGGGAGCAAGGTTACTTCATGAGAGGAATAAAAGCAATTTCTGTATTCTGTCTCTTGCTTTATGGGGGAGGATAATTAACTTGAATATGAAAATATCTCTTTGGATCGTCATTGTGTTGTTGATTATTGTGCTCCAGCCCTGCGCATTATATTCAGCCGGTCAGATTGTTGGCTGGGGTCTGAACGACCGGGGGCAGTGCGATGTGCCTGTCGGGAATGACTTTATAGCGCTGTCGGCAGGGGCATATCATGGTCTTGCGGTCAGCTCTAATGGAAAACTTGTTGCATGGGGTTCGAATAGGCAGGGTCAGTGCAATGTGCCTGACGGTTACGACTTTGTGGCTGTTGCTGCCGGTGAAGGGCACAGTCTTGCTCTTCGTGCCGATGGTACAATAGTCGGCTGGGGTTCGAGCTCGACAGGCCAGTGCGAGGTGCCTGCCGGAAACTATACAGCAATAGCAGCCGGGGCATGGCACAATCTGGCTTTAATGGCCGACGGCTCGATTGTCGGCTGGGGCGCAAATTCAGCGGGCCAAATTGATGTGCCCGACGGCAATGATTTTGTATCTATCGCTGCGGGCTTATCTTATAGCATGGCGCTTAAAGCTGATGGTTCGATTGTCGCCTGGGGCAGCAATGATGCCGGCCAGCTTGATGTTCCCGAGGGTAGCGATTTTGTGGCCATCGCCGCAGGAGACAAATATGGTATAGCACTAAAGGCCGACGGCTCCGTTGTAACCTGGGGGGAAATCGATTCTGCGGCGATTCATTTAGCTGGTCAGAAATTCAAGGCCATCGTCGCGGGCGGTAATCACTGCCTGGCATTACAAGACAACGGCTCGCTTGTCGGCTGGGGCGGCAATGAGGGTGGCCAGATTAATATACCCGAACATGTCGGTAATGAACCGGCCAATTTTATTGCAATCGCCGCAGGTGAGAGGTTCAGCTTGGTGATCCAGCAAAGCCCGGGCCCCAACGAAAAGCAGTGGTATGTTTCGGTCAGCGGCTCATCTTATGGGAACGGCACACAGGAAAACCCGTGGGACCTGGCAACGGCGCTTGCAAGTGAGCTTGTTCAGCCCAGCCATACGGTCTGGGTGGCAGGCGGCACTTACCACGGTCCGTTCTATAAACCTGTAAAACCTTCAGGTACTGAAATAGATCCCATTATATATCGGACCATGCCCGGACAGAGGGTCATCCTTACTGCCGATGAGAATGAGCGGGTTGTCCTTAAAAATTACGCTGATTTTGTCTGGTTTTGGGGCTTTGAGATAACCATTAGCGGACATGCTGAGCTGGGCTTGTACGGTAATGCGGTCAAGCAGGATGCAGGTAGGGGCGCAAAGTATATCAATATGGTCGTCCACGATTGCCCAAATCGCAGTGGCTTTTATATCGGCGGTATAGGTGCTGAGATTTATGGGTGTCTGTCCTACCGTAACGGGCGATGGTCAAATGGTTTATCGCACGGTTTCTATAGCCAGAATCGGCCATTCGTGACCGGCGGCTCGCTGGAGGAGCTGCCCTGGATGAATTTCTTTGACTGTGTCGCCTTTGAGAACTTTGGCTGGGGCATCCACAGCTACTCAGAGACCGAAAGCCTGGCGAATATGCTTTACGATGGCGTAGCTGCTTATGGCAATAGCGTCGGCGATTTTATCAGCGGCGGCAATGAGAACGATGATAACTTTGTCGTCCGCAATTGTTTTACCCATTTTACCAATAATCAAAGAATCGGTGCCGAGTTCGGCTATAACTCCGCATATAACGGCAGTATTATAATAGAGGGCAATGTATTTGTCGGCGGCGGTTGTGCGGTTTCGATGCATAACTGGCTGCAGTTGACCTTCCGGAACAACACCTGCTACAATCCCAGCGGCTACTTGCTCGGCATAACTACGCCGAGTTTAGCGTTTAATTACAAAATCGACAGTAATAGGTATTATCTGAACACGAACTACGTGGCGAATTTCAACAGCCTTTTATATCGTACTTTCGACGCCTGGCAGAATCAGACGCAATGGGACCTCAGCAGCACAAAAATTGCCGGCGAGCCAAGAGATGTATGGGTGTTTTTAAGGCCGAACAGATACGAGCCTGACCGTGCGTTGCTTATTATTTACAATTGGCCAAGAACTAATTCGGTCACGTTATCGCCGTCGAAGCTATGGAACCTCAGAAAAGACCAGCAGTACCGGTATCGGATTGTGAGCGTTGATGATATATGGGGCCAGCCTGTTGCTGAGGGGCAGATAAATGGTGCGCCGATAAAGCTGACAATGACGGGCACTTTCGCTCCCGAGTTTGGTTGTTTCCTTATCACTCGCTGGATTCAGTAGTTATTGAATCCCACGTAAAACGCCGTGCTCCGGCAGGCTCCGCCCTGACGAGTGGGGTCTAAATATCTCTTGACTCACCTCCAGACGGATTCATCCATCGTTTATCATCTGATCCCTGACCCCTATAGAAAAAAAGATTTTTTCCAGAAACAAATCAGATATAATAGTTACTTGAAGGTTTGTGGTTGGTAATTAGTAATAGGAAATTCAAAAATCAAAGTGCAAAATTAAAAATTGTGGACTTGCCCCCGCGTCTTCTTGCTAAAGACAAGAGCGGGTGCAATGACATCCTTAGTTTTGATTTTTTAATTTTAATCTTTGAATTTATTTGTTAGGAGCTGCTATGTCAGGCCATTCTCACTGGGCGGGAATAAAGCATAAAAAGGCTGCGATCGATGCCAAGCGCGGCAAGATATGGAGCAAATTAGCTCGATTTATAATTGTCGCCGCCAAGGCCGGCGGAGGCGATCCATCTGCGAATCTGTCTTTGCGGTATGCAATCGACAAGGCCAAAGCAGCCAATATGCCGAAAGATACTATTGAAAAGGCAGTCAAAAAAGGGACAGGCGAGATGGAGGGAGTTAATTTTGAAGAAGTGCTCTACGAAGGCTACGGCCCCGGCGGGGTCGCTATAATGGTCGAGGCCCTCACAGATAACCGCCATCGAACCGCTCCGGAAATCAAGAGAATCTTCGAAAAGCATGGCAGTTCTATGGGCACGACCGGCTGCGTCAACTGGATGTTCAGCAAGAAGGGACTCATCACCGTCAGCACCGATAAGGCCGACGGAGACCAGCTTTTAGAGATAGCGCTTGCAGCGGGCGCCGATGATATGGAAAATACCGGCAGGGTCTATGAAATAACCTGCGAGCCAAGCGCTTATGAGCAGCTTAAAAAAACTCTGAAAGAAAAAGATATTCCTATGGAGATAACCGAGATATCGATGGTGCCGCAGAGCACCGTGCCGATAAACGATGCCAATACCGCACGGAAAATTATCTCTCTGATGGAAGCGCTTGAAGACCACGACGATGTGCAGAACACATATTCAAACTTCAACATACCGGAAGACATAATTGCAGGCATATCTTGAGAATGATTAATGATAAATGATTATTGATTCACTATTAATCATTAATCAGTAATCATTTATTCTGTATTTGTTTTCTCGGAAAGTTCCTTTACCTGTTTGATTGCGTATTGATATTTTTCTTCGCCAAGCCGGGAGATTATCTTCTTTTCCGGATATATCATCTTAAACTGTCTCCGGTAGCTGTTTTCGATATCGATTGTCTTGCTATAGTACACGAGGGCAATGTCGCTATGGCCTAACTGCTCTGCGAGATGTGCCAGCTTGAAATTCAGCCGGTCTGAGCTGGGGTAAAGTTGCAGCGCCCTGCGGCACCACTGGTAAGCCTTTTGAGTTTGACCCAGCAGCTCATAGACGGAGGCGAGTTTTTCGTAGTTCTTAAAGTCGGCCTTATTGCGGCCTATCGCCTGCAGAAAGCACTGCTCAGCCTTTTTCAACAATTTTGTGCCCTCGACGGAATTTTCCGTCTGGGCCGACTGTATATAAAGCCTGCCGGCGATATTCAAAGCCGTCTGGTCCGGCGGGTCGTATTCGGCGGCTTTGCTTAAAAGGTCGTGGGCCTGCTGGAGATGGCCGGCGGATAAGGCAAGCTGGGCCTGCCGGATTTTGGCGGTGCTTCTGCAAACCGGTCGCCATGCGAATAAAACAAAGGCTCCCAATATTACAATTCCTGCCGCTGCTGCCATTACTTTTGCATAAAAGCCAGGCCTTAGAACAACCACAGGCCGCGGGTTGCATTGAGAATCTGCCGCAATCAGGCAGGCGATAATCGCCCAGAAGGCTGTATATATGCCCGGCTCAAAGATGGCATAGTCTATCAAGTTATTCAGAAGCACGCCTAAAACAACGCAAAAGAGAATAGGAATGAAGTATTTCGTATTTTTGGAAAAGGCTGTGCACAAAAGCCAAGAGCTGGCGATGAAGACCGCTACGGGCGTGACGTACATTGTCACTGCCATGAAAATCCAAAGTTCCATTGTGTCAGCCGGCGGCATGGGCATAATCACGGGTCTTACAAGCAACAGCACCGTAGATACGATTGTTAGGGAAACTATGGCCGGCACTCGTCCATCGTCCATCGTCCTTTGTCCCTCGTCTTTTATGTGTGCGGGAAAGATCGCTCTCCATAGCGGCATTAGAATCATAAACAAGAAACCGACAAGACCGATGGGGCCATATTGAGTTAGTACACTGAGCAAAAAATTGTGCGGGTCTGCGACGGATTCAAGCGCTGAGGCTTCTTTGTAACGCGGATAAAAGTGCGTGAAATTGCCCGGCCCAACCCCAGCCAGCGGATGCTCGGCGTACATCTTTGCCGATGCGTGCCAGTACTGCCACCTGACCAGCATGCCTACCCCGCCCGGCAGCCGGCCGTATTTTAATCCGTACGAAGCGGCAAGTGAGATACCGGCTGCGAACAGCAAAACACCCGCCGCCAGTACAGTCTTTTTATGCTCTTTCAGCCGGTCGGCAAAAAAGTGATATATAAGTAAAAGTGACGCAGCAAAAAGTGCGCCGATGATAGAGCCTTTACTTTTGGTAAGGATAAGGCCCAGGATGACAACGGTAAGCACCAAGAACCCCCCAATAAACCTGTCCTGAGCAAGGTCGAAGGATTGGGGGGCTAAATATTTAGCCCCGCGATTTATCGCGGGGTTTTTCCAATTTGATTTGTTGATAAGTAATATAAAGGCCGCGAAAACCGCCATTAATGAAAAGCAGCCGGCGGAGTTACGTGTCGTGAAGAATCCACGTGCACCACCGGTATAAAGCCGGTGCTCAAAAAGAAATTGCTGGAAGCTGCCCGGCTCTATTCCAAGCGGCTCCAGCAGGCTTTGCGGAGCTTGTTCGTATTGTTCGATTGTCGCCTGGTTCGTGACAAGCAACTGATAAACGCTCTCGGATGTGGTTACTGTGCCTAATGCAGCGATGACACATAAAACAAGCCCAATTGTTGAGTGCCTGTCCAGCAGTTGAACCAGAAAAACCGCCATAAAAGGACCAGCCAGGAGTGTGATGGCGCTGGTGACAGCCAGCCGTTTATCCGCAGCAACAAGACCCGAGGCGACACAGGCGATGCAAAATACAAATAGGCCCAATTCTATGCCGGTGACACGATAAAAGAGACCCCGCTTGGCGGGGAAGCTCCATAAAAAATAAAAGATGCAGCAGAATATTAGCACCGCCGAGAGGGATATGCTATAGGCTGTGTCGCCGATGTTGCCGGGCAATGATGTCGTTATCGCTGCCGGGCCTTCTGTAAATGTCGCTCGAAGTGCGAGCACGCAGAGACACAAGGCGAGCAAAGCGTATTCGACAATCGTCCGTTTTTTTGGCGAGATCGAGCTATTTTGCGTTTCAATCATTTCCGGCTGTTGTCTCAAAGACAGCGATAATGGCTAATACTGAAATCATCTGGACGAAGATCAAAATCGCACCTGCAAGATTTACCTGGTACAAAAATGTCGCGCCCAGTCCCGTGCAGAGCGTGGCCAGATACAGCGTCAGGGCTGTTTGCGTATCAGATAGGCCGCGTCTTTTGAGCCGATGGGAAAAGTGCTGGGTGTCGCCGATGAAAGGACTTTTACCCTGACTTATGCGTAGGACCGTCACGCTGATAAAATCATACAAAGGCACAGCCATAACAATAAGCGGCATAAAGACCGCATACCAATTACCGCTGTGTGCCTGGACCCCGCTCTGCGGGAACCCCTCGTGATAATAAGTAGTTCGCAGGGTGAGTAGCGCCACGAAAAAGCCCACTACAAGAGAGCCTGCATCGCCCATAAAGACTTTGGCCGGCGGAAAATTAAAGACTAAAAAGCCTAATAATGTCCCGATAAAAACAAGTGCAAGACCGCCAACGAAAATCTGGCTGCTCGAAGCGGCTGCAAAGAATAAAAGCCCGCTCGCTATCGCCGCGATCCCGGCTGAAACACCATCCATATTGTCGAGAAAGTTAAATGCGTTGACTATCAGCACTATCCAGAAGGCCGATAGTGCCGATGCGATTATCTTATTTTCGATAAAAAGCTCGACTCTGACCTCGCCAAAGGCCGCAGCAAATATCGCGACTGCAAACTGAATAGCCAGCTTAAAAAATGGGTCAAGCCGCTTTTTGTCATCCCAAAGGCCGAGTGCGAATAAAGCAGCTATGCTCAAAAGTATCGCTACGAGCTGGCCTGTTTTGCCTATAAAATCGGAGGGGACAATATTGGCGGTTTTTGCCATATCGTTAATGCTGCTTATCGGAAATCTTATCGCAAGCGTCGCCGCCAGCATGAAAAACATAAGTGTAGCAAAAATTGCGATTCCGCCGCCTAACGGAACAATCCTGCGATGATACCTGTCGGCAGCCGGATGTGCGACAAAACCAGCTCGTGTAGCCAAACTTTTTACGACAGCTGTTAAAAAAGCTGAAAGCACAAATGAGCTTGCGAGCAATAATCCTGCCAGTTTAATCAACATTGATATTCCGTAGAACCTGCGGTAAAACCGCAGGCTAAATATTTTAGCCCCGCGTTTCATGCGGGGTTTCTTATTGATTTTTCAATTGCTCCAGTAACCGGTTTCTTACCTTCTCGAAGAAATCGAAATAACACTGCTGGCGGTAATCCGGGTAGGTATAAGCAAGAGGACACCAGCAGCCCTTGTCGAAAATAAGCGTCACCTCGGCGTATATCTTTTTGCCTATGTATATACGATGCGAGTAGTTTTTTGTTGTGGCTAAAACGAGCTTTGAGGGTTCAATTATGCCAGGGTCGAGATTGACCGGCCGCGGCAACGGAGGATGGACGATGGACGATAGACGATGGACGAGTTTTTGTTCGAGCTTGTTTGTCTTGTGCTTGATTTTGGCTAATTTCCCTGGGTCGATGAGCCGTTCGGTGCTGACAAATTGTCGAAGGATATTTGTGCCGGTCTGGTCTTTATAATAATCGGTCTGATTGAAAGGCCAGACGTCACTTGCCAGATCGATACTATCGAGCTTGTCTTCTATCGCTTCCATCGCGGCAAGAAGCGCCTTCTGCTCGGCTGCAAGTATGCCGATTATCAGTTTTACCGGTTTAGGGTCTTTTAATTCCCACATTCCACAGTTTTAAGTTTTAAGTTTTAAGTTTTGAGTTTTTACACGTCGCAGATTCGCACGGCATCGGCAAGGGATTGCAGCGGGTCACGCTTGGGTGTGAACTCGTGTGCGACGTAGCCGGTAAAGCCGGTCTCGACAACGGCCCGCATAATAGCGGGATAATACAGCTCCTGCGTGTCGTCGATTTCGTTTCGGCCTGGATTGCCGGCGGTGTGATAATGGCCGATATAATCCTTATACGTGCGAATCGTGCGGATTATGTCGCCTTCCATAATCTGGGCATGGTAAATATCGTACAAAATCTTCACTCGCTGCGAGCCAACGGCCTTACAGACCTCCACGCCCCATTTCATATTGTCAAACATATAATCTTTGTGGTTGACCTTGCTGTTGAGATATTCGAGGCATATTGTCACTTTCTTTTCCTCTGCGTAGCCGACAATCTGCTTCAGGGCAGCGACGCTGTTTTTGATACCTTCCTCATCGGATAAACCTTGCCTGTTGCCGGGAAATGTGATTACGTTGGGAAAACTGTATTCGGCTGCGGCGTCAATGGCCGAGCGAATTTTTGCAAGGCACTCGGCGTGGTTCTCGGGTCTATTGAGTCCTTTGGTCAGGCCGTGCGTTTCTATCATTGAACAGACCAGTCCATGCTTTTTGAGTGTCGGTAAATCTTTTGGTCCCAGCAGGTCGATGCCTTTTATGCCCATTTTTTTACAGACCTCGCAAAGCTCATCGAGCGAAAGTTTGCCGTAGCACCATCTGCTGACCGCCTGATTGATTCGGCCATTTTTTACCATGCGTTCCACCTCAGCAATGCCAAGAGCCGGGGCCTTGCTGGCTAAAGCGCCGGTGATTGCACCCGCGGCTATAAGCGAAGAGTTGCGTAAAAAAGTGCGCCTGGGGAGTTTATTATCCATAGAATTTCTCCTTAAGCCTTTAACTGCCCTTTCAATAAATTGACCAGTTCCATCACTTTATCAGGGGCTTTTTCAATCTTGACTGTTTGACTTTTGGATTCTGTCCGCAGTTTGATTTCGACGTTTCCTTCTGCCAGAGACTTTTGGCCGACAGTGACTCTCACGGGTATGCCGATAAGGTCAGCGTCTTTGAACTTTATGCCGCCACGCAGAGGCCTGTCATCCAGAAGACAATCGACGCCTTTATCGAGCAATTGCTGGTAAATCTTTTCGGCTGTGTGAGCGACCTGCGTGTCTTCCTGATTGACGCTGGTGACAATTACCTCGAATGGAGCGATGCTTACGGGGAAGATAATGCCGTTTTCATCGTTGCCCAGCTCGATTGCGGAAGCGAGGATTCGATTTATGCCGATGCCGTAGCAGCCCATAATGCAGGGTTTTTCGCTGCCTGTCTGGTCGAGGAATTTTGCGCCGAGCTTTGTGCTGTACTTGGTGCCGAGTTTGAAGACCTGGCCGACCTCAATACCCTTTTTGAAAAGCAGCTTTTTGCCGTTGTATGTGTCACCTTCTACGGCAAGACGAATATCAGTGACAATGATATTTTGTCCTTGAAGCGGGAAATCTCTGCCGGGCACAACATTTTTGACGTGGTAGTCGGTTTTATTTGCGCCGGTGACGCCGACCACCATTGCTGCCACAGCGTGGTCGATTACCATCTTATAGACCTTCTCTGCTATTTTCACAGGACCTGCGAACCCGACTTTCGCACCGGTGATTTTTTCGATGGTTTTTTCGTCCGCCAGCTCAACATGTCTGCCTTCAAGAGTTTGAGTGAGTTTTTCGGGATTTAATTCATGGTCGCCACGCACTAATGCAGCGATGACACCAGCATCAGTAGAAAATATGAGCGCCTTTATCATATCTTTAGGCTGCGTTTTTAAAAAGGTACATACAGCCTCAATGCTGCCAATGTTGGGTGTATGGACTTCCTGCATCTGGGAAATTTTTCGTCCCTCGTCAATCGTCCCTCGTCCCTCGTCAACCGGCAATGGATCGACGGCTGCTCTTTCGAGATTTGCCGCGTAAGAGTTGTCTTCGGTATAGACGATGGTGTCCTCGCCGGATTCGCATGGGACAGTGAACTGGTGTGAGCCTGAGCCGCCCATCTCGCCGGTCTCAGCCTCGACAATGACATACTGGAGCCCGCAACGCTTGAAAATCCTGCAGTATGCGTCGTACATTGATTTATATGATTTATCCAGGCTTGAAGAGTCGGCATCGAAGCTGTAGGCATCTTTCATTATGAATTCGCGCGACCGAATTGGGCCGAATCGTGGGCGGAACTCATCACGGAACTTGAAACCGATCTGGTAAAGATTTATTGGCAGTTGCTTATACGACTTTATCTCGTTCACTGCAATACTTGTAACCACTTCCTCTGCGGTGGGTGCTAATACATTCCATCGTTTATGACGGTCCTCAAATTTTGCCAGTGTCTGGCCATAGTCAACATTTCGGCCGGTCTTTTGCCATAACTCAATCGGCTGAACGGACGGCATCAGGATTTCCTGTGCGCCGGCCTTATCCATCTCTTCCCGCACGATTTTTATGACTTTAAGCAGACTACGCCAGCCTAACGGCAGATAGGTATATGTGCCGCTTGCGACCTTGCGGATAAGTCCCGCCCGTATCATTAGCTTGTGGCTGATTATCTCCGCATCTGCGGGCACTTCTTTAGTCGTCGGTATCAGCATTCGGCTGTATCGCATAATTCGTCTCGGACAATTTAATATTAATTATTTACTATTGACTCTTGGCTATTATAAGGGTATCAATAAACAATAATCAATATACAATAGTCAATATTCAATCCGCCGGAACAGATATGACGCATAAATTCATAAATAAGATTGAGCCGGGTGAGGCAATCGATGATATTTATATGGTTAAGGAACCCGTTCTGCGAAGCACTACCCGCGGGGATTTTTATATAGCAATGTTCCTGTGCGACCGCACAGGGCAACTGAACGGCCGAGTGTGGCAGGCGACCGAAGCGGTTTACAAAGCCC
>CAZIED010000019.1:0-4067 GCA_964538525.1 uncultured Pirellulales bacterium
TGTTTCTAAAAGAAATGGCCCCCAAACAAATAATTACAGCACACTTCTGGCATGTACCCTGGCCTAACCATGAGATGTTTCGCATTTGCCCGCAGAAAAAGGAAATTTTGGATGGTTTGTTAGCAAACGACCTTTTGGGATTTCATATCCGATATCATTGCAACAATTTTATTGATGTTATAGATAGGGAAGTTGAGAGCAAAATTGATCGTGAGCATTTCTCGGTTATTCGCGGTGGACATCAGACCCTAATTCGTCCCTATCCTATTAGCGTTGATTTCGAGGGAATAAATGAGCTTTCAAGCTCGTCAGAGGTCACCAAAGCACAACAAGCTTTGATAGAAGAGTTTAGCCTTTCAGGCCTTAAAGTGTTGGTTGGTCTCGACCGCATCGATTACACAAAAGGAATACCGGAAAAGCTGTCGGGAGTAGACCGGCTTCTTGAGAAGCATCCTGAGTTAAAAGAGCGAATTATCTTTTTGCAGATGGGTCCGATCAGCCGGCTGCATATACCAAAATATAAAGATCTCAATGATGAAATTAACACTTTAATTGAGCAGATAAACTGGAAACATTCCAGCGGTAGTTGGCAGCCGCTCGTTTTAATCAGACGACATTTATCTCTCATTGAGTCTATTGCGCTATATCGTCTCGCAAATGTTTGCATTGTTTGTTCTTTGCATGATGGAATGAATCTCGTAGCAAAGGAATTTGTGTCGAGCCGTTCAGATGAGACAGGGATGCTTGTATTAAGCCGTTTTACTGGAGCATCAAGGGAATTGACCGACGCCGTCCTTATCAATCCCTACGACAGGGATCAAACCAGCGATGGGATATATGAAGCACTTACCATGTCTGATGAAGAACGTAAAAAACGGATGTCAAAAATGAGGCAAATTGTGCAGCAGAACAATGTCTTCCGCTGGGCGGGTAAAATTATATCGGAATTGCTTAAATTTGAGTTTAAGGAGTAGAAGGGCTTTTTTATAATGAGATATCTTTTTTTGCACTGGGACGATGTAAAACAACGGATTTCTAACAAGCATATATTTCTCCTCTTAGACTTCGATGGCACCCTTTCGCCAATTGTTGAAAAACCAAGTAGAGCATTATTTCCTGAGCAAACCAAAAAGCTATTGAAAGAATTATCTACAAACCGCAAATGCACACTCGCCATCGTTTCGGGCAGAGCGCTTCAAGATATTAAAAAAAGGGTCGGCTTAAAAGGATTAATATATTCCGGCAATCATGGCCTTCAGATAGAAGGACCGAATATTAGATTTAAAGCACCGCTTTCGCCACACTACGGAATAATCCTGCGAAGAATAAAAAACGAGCTATTGGAAAGGCTTTCTCGTATCAAAGGAATTTTACTTGAAGATAAAGGATTTTCTCTGAGTCTTCATTATCGATTAGTAAGCAAGCAACACGTTCCTTTTGTAAAGACTGCCTTTTATGAGGTTACTTCAGCCTATTGTAGGCTGGGTAAAATAAAGACCAAAGATGGTAAGAAAGTCCTTGAGATAAGGCCTGCCGTCGAGTGGGACAAAGGAAAAACCGTTTTATGGTTATTGAGCAAACAGAAAACACAACTGCGTAATAGGCCGATTTTGCCCATATATATTGGTGATGATGTCACCGATGAGGATGCGTTCAGAGTGCTAAAAAATACAGGCTTAACTATATTCGTAGGCAGGCCGAAAATCTCGCACGCAAAATACTATTTGGATAACTCAACAGAGGTATATGAGTTTCTAAAAACGTTCTACAGCCTGTTACCATCCCTTGACAATTGATACAGCCAGCGACTATATTGTCCGCATGCCAAAGACACTGTATATAATTGACGGCCACGCACATATCTACGCAGCTTACTTTGCTCCGATGCGGCAGAGACTTACAAGCCCGACCGGTGAGCCGACCAAGGCAACATATATTTTCACAACGGCAATTGTAGGCCTTCTCCAGCGTAGAAAGCCGGATATGTTAGCTGTGGCAATGGATAGCATCACGCCGACTTTCAGAAACGAAATGTATCCGCAGTATAAAGCCAACCGCCCGCCGATGCCTGATGATATGCCAGGTCAAATAAAACGAATCGAGCAAATCTTAGAAGCGATGAATATTCCCGTATTACGGCTGAACGGCTTCGAGGCTGATGATGTGATTGGCACGTTATCCAAAAAAGCCGGCGCTGATGGATATGATTGTTTTATCTGCTCAGGTGACAAAGACGTCCTTCAACTGCTCGATGAACATATCAGCACTTTTGACATTAAAACCGATACCAGCATGGATGCCGCCAAAATGGTTGAGCAGATAGGCGTTAAACCCGAGCAATTTATCGATTGCCTTGCTCTGCAGGGTGACGCCTCGGATAATGTCCCCGGCATACCGGATGTCGGCCCAAAAACCGCTTTGGACTGGATTCAAAGGTACGGCACAATCGAAAATATTTACAAGCATATCGACGAGATAAAAGGCAAACGTGGTGAAAACCTGCAAAAGTTTAAAGAGCAGCTCACCTTGAGCAAAGAATTAGTGACCATTGATTGCAATGTCCCTCTCAACTTTGATTACAACGCTCTGGCTGTGAAGGAATTTGACAAGGATAAGCTCGTCGGCATCTTCACCGAGCTTGGTTTCAGTCGCCTCCTCACCCAGTTAGACCTTACCAGCATCCAGCACCCAGTATCAAGCATCGAGCATCGAGCATCGAGTATCCAGAATCCAGCATCCAGCATGACCGTTAGTCACAATTACGAATTGATAGACACGCAGGAAAAATTCGAGAAGTTTTTAACGGAGCTTAAAAAGCAAAAAATATTTGCCATCGACACCGAAACCACCTCGATTCAGCCGATGCGGGCAGAGCTTGTAAGTATCAATTTTTCATGGAAAGAGCGAACCGGCTTTTATCTTCCGGTAAGAGCGCCGATGGGTTCAAAACATCTTGAAATAAACACGGTCCGCTGTGAGCTGGCGCCGATATTGGCGGACGAAAATGTAAAAAAAATCGGCCAAAACATTAAATATGATATGCTCGTTCTGCAAAACGCCGGGATGCCTCTCAAAGGTATTTACTTTGATACTATGGTAGCTTCGTATTGTCTCGACCCTGAGCACAGCGGCCATTCGCTGGACCAGATGGCGCTGGACTTTCTCAATTATGAAACCATCCCGATATCAGCACTTATCGGCAAAGGAAAAAACCAGCTTACCTTCGATATGGTCGATACAGCCGCCGCCTGTGAGTATGCCGCTGAAGATGCCGACATAACCTGGCAGCTTTATCTATATCTAAGAAAACGCCTCGAAGTGGAACCTCTGCTTAAAAAATTATTTTACGAAGTTGAGATGCCGCTGGTCTCGGTCCTGGCTGCAATGGAGCACAACGGCGTTTCTCTTAACACACAGCTTTTGCGAAAGATGTCCGGCGAGCTTAATGAAGCAATTAAAAAACTCTCCGACATAATTTATCAGCAGGCAGGTGTCGTTTTTAACATTGATTCGCCAAAGCAGCTTGCCGAAATTCTTTTTGATAGGCTCAATCTCAAATCCGTTCGCGTTGGTAAAGCCGGTCGAAGCACCGATGCTGCGGTGCTCGAAGAGCTTCTCGGTGAGCATCCGATTATAGAGCTGATCCTTCAACATCGAATGCTGAGCAAATTACAGAATACCTACGTTGATAAGCTCGGCTCGTTAATCAATCAGCGAACCGGCCGGGTGCACACCTCGTTTAACCAAACCGTCACCGCGACCGGCAGATTAAGCTCCAGCGACCCAAACTTACAGAATATTCCTATCCGTACCGAGCTTGGCAGCAAGGTTCGCTCTGCGTTTATCCCTGAAAATAAAGATAGCTGCATTTTAAGCGCCGATTATTCGCAAATCGAGCTGCGCCTGCTGGCACATTTTTCAAAAGACAAGGCTTTAATGGCTGCTTTTGCCGCCGACCAGGACATCCACCGCTTCGTTGCTTCGCAGATTTTTAATGTCCCGCTGGAAGAGGTGACAAGCGAGATGCGCTCACGCTGCAAAGCAGTCAATTTCGGCATTATTTACGG
>CAZIED010000019.1:4167-8438 GCA_964538525.1 uncultured Pirellulales bacterium
GTCTTTGAGCTACCCGCCGACGAGGCGGAAAAACATGCGGATTGGATACGCAAGGAGATGACGGATGCGATAAAGCTCGATGTCCCGATGAAAGTTGACATAACCTTCGGCCCAACCTGGCTTAAATAATTGAAATATTTAGCCCTGGGTTTTTTCGCACAATACCAGTTGGCCCCTATTTGTCACCTCGACCGAGGCCAACTAGCCGAGTGGAGAGGTCTGCCTTCAAAGCAGATTCCTCCACTTCGGCCCACTATGAGTGGGCCTTCGGTCGGAATGACATTGGGTTTATACTTGTGAGTGTTGTGGATTTTACACAGAATCTCGACACACAACCTGTTCTTATCACTTTTTCCTTGAAAATTCCCTGCCGGCAGTGTAAATTGCCTTTTAACAAGCGGAGCACACCTCGGTTTCCTGATTCAAGGTGAATCTGAACTATATAATCATAATTGATTTTTGAAGGGACAGTCAGATGAAGAAAAATGCTATCATAATAATCCTAATTGTTCTTAGTTGTATGAGTATCCAATGCAATAGACCCGCAAGGCCAACCAACGAATTCTATCTTCGTTCCTGCCAAACAGGCAGACTAATTGGGCCTATTGACCTGGAGGCGGGATACATCCTGCCCCAACTGGATGAACATAACTATATCGTCGCTGAGCCTGCTGAGTCCGAGCTGGAAGTCAGAAAATGCCTTCTCCAGACTTCTCCATTCGAGTCTCATTATTTTGATATACCTCTTACCGAAATGATCAACACTATAAACCTATTTTTGAAACACCGGCTGGGCGAAAAAGCTCCACCTGTTCAGGTTGAACTTATAGGCAAGTCGGTGGCACCCCTTATCACTATGAGTATTGGTAAAAAGGAAAAGTCAGCCTACGACGAACTGTGCAATATTGCGGCTGAAGCAAAGTTCTGCATCTATTTTGAAAAAGGTGCGATAGTTCTGAGTCAAAAGGAATTCAAGGATATCTACAAAAAGCCCAAGAATAACGAAAAATAAACGTGCAGCATTAGTAGGGTGCGATGTTTCGCACCAATATTTAAGTAGGGTGCGATGTGATACTCTGCGAAGTTAACTTCGCTACGAAGCACGAGAATCGCACCAATTATGGGAAAATAGATACATGCCGGATTATAAACGATGGTTTTGTTTTGGCGGGATATATTTCTTTACCATCGTGACATACAACAGGCGAAAGATATTTTGTGATTCTCACGCCCGTACATCTCTGCACCAAGCCATGGCTGAAGTCCAGGATTCGCATCCTTTTGAAATGTTGGGTGTTGTGCTTTTGCCCGACCATTGTCACTGTATATGGAAGATGGCGGATGATGACGACAATTTTTCTGTGAGATGGTCAATGATAAAAAGGAGATTTACGAAATTATGGATTACCTGTGGCGGCCAGGATGTGCCGGTATCGGCATCGAGAACCAAAAGAGGGGAGCGAGGCGTTTGGCAGAGGCGGTTCTGGGAACACCTGATTCGTGATCAGCATGATTTTGCCCGACATATGGATTATATCCACTACAATCCGGTAAAACATGGATATGTGAGATGTCCTCATCAATGGAAGCATTCGAGCTTTCATCGTTGGGTCAAAGAGGGAGTTTACAGGTTTGATTGGCATTGCCAATGTCAGGAAAATCGTAAAGTGCCTAATTTTGAGGTTATTTCTCATACTGTAGGAGAATGAATCAATATAATTAAAATGGTGCGAAATATCGCACCCTACATGGCTTGTACGCTTTGCTTGCCAAACACGCCATTTTTAATATTGACCGTTGCTGTTCCGGCGACGGCTAAACACGGCCTTGACGCAATACATATCTGACAATACAATGCTCATTCTGTTATTGGTAATTGGAAACTGGTAATTGGTAATTAGGAAATGATAAAAATTAACGAAAATTTTCTTAAATTACAGGCTGGGTATTTATTTCCTGAGATCGGCAGAAGAAAAAGGGCGTTTCAGCAGGCTAATCCCGACGCAAAGATAATCAGCATGGGTATCGGCGATGTTACACAGCCTTTAGCACCGGCTGTTATAAAAGCCATGAAAAAGGCGGTTGATGAAATGGGCAGAAAAGAAACCTTCAAAGGCTACGATGACGGCGGCATAGGTTATGAGTTTCTGCGAAAAGCTATCAGCGAAAACGACTTTAAGGCACGCGGAGCTGATATAGATATCGATGAAATAATTGTCAGCGACGGTGCAAAATGCGATACCGGCAACATTCAGGAAATCTTCGGCCTGGATAATATCGTAGCCGTTTCCGACCCGGTCTATCCGGTCTATGTGGATACAAATGTCATGGCTGGCAGAACCGGCAGGGCGGCAGGGCAGGGCAGGTACGAAGGAATTGTCTATATGCCATGCACGGAGGAAAATAATTTCGTGCCCGAACTGCCGAAGGAAAAGGTGGATTTGATTTATCTATGCTTTCCGAATAATCCCACAGGTGCGGTGGCGACAAAAGAGCAGCTTTCCAAATGGGTCGATTATGCGCGCCAAAATAAGGCGATAATTCTCTTTGACGCTGCTTACGAGGAGTATATCAGCGACCCCGATATACCGCATTCAATTTATGAAATCGAAGGTGCAAAGGAGACGGCGATAGAATTTAGAAGTTTCTCCAAAACAGCCGGCTTTACCGGCGTGCGTTGTGCCTTTACCGTTATTCCGAGGCAATTGAAGGCTTTCACAAAAGACGGTGGGGCGGTCGAGGTCAATCCGATATGGAAAAGGCGACAGTGCACTAAATTCAACGGCGTGTCGTATATTACCCAGGCCGGTGCCGCAGCCGTCTATACTGAAGAAGGCAAAAAGCAAATCAAAAAAATCATAAGTATTTATATGAATAACGCCAGAATTATCCGCGAGATGCTCAGCAAAATCGGATATAAAATCTATGGTGGAGTCAACGCACCATATCTTTGGTTAAAAACGCCGGCAGGTGTTAGCTCATGGGAATTCTTCGACCTATTGTTGAAAAAGGCGCATGTAGTATGTACTCCAGGAGCTGGTTTTGGCGCAGCAGGTGAAGGTTACGTCAGACTGACAGCGTTCGGTCAGCCGGAAGGTGTAAAAGAGGCTCTCGAACGTATAAAACTCTGCTCTGCGTAGCGCTTCGCAGAGCACGAGGCTATATCTTAATGTCGAAAAAAACTGCATATATTGGTTTGGGCAGCAACTTAGGCGATAGAGAAAATTTTATCCGCTCTGCTGTTGCGACGCTGTCTGAAACCAAATACATTAAAGTCACCCGCGTAAGTGACATAATTGAGACTACTCCGCTGGGTAGCACCAATCAGCCTCAATACCTGAACACGGTTGCTGAAATTGAGACTACTTTAAGCGCAGAAAATTTACACAAAAGGTTAATCGACATTGAAGCCTCGCTTGGCAGAAGCCGTCGTGAAAATCGCAGAGCCGCAGTGACTGACTGGTCGCCGAGGACTATTGATCTTGACCTTTTATTGTTCAATGGTGAAGTTGTAAAGCTGCCTAATCTAATAGTGCCGCACCCGCAAATACACTTGCGCTCATTTGTTTTAAAAGGCTTGTGCCAGCTCAATCCCGGCTTGCTGCATCCTGTGATAAGAGAGCCGGTCAGGGTATTAGCCGCTCGGCTGAACGGCTGCGATTTTGTCATCAAGGCGAATATGCCGCAGCTTATCAGCGTTGCGGGTATTATAGGAGTGGGAAAAACCACACTGGCAAAGGGTTTATCGGAAAAACTCAACTGCGAAGTGCTGCTTGAGCCTTACGATACGAACCCTTTTATGCCTGATGTTTATGCCGGTAAAAAAGAGCTGGCTTTGGATTCACAACTGTATTTTCTTACCCACAGAATTAGACAGTTAAACCCTAAATTTCTGGCTCAAGGCCGGCTTGTCATTAGCGACTACATTTTCGACCAGGATCGTATTTATGCTGAACAATTACTTAACACCCAGCAGTTAGAATTGTATGGAAAAATTTATGAGCCATTAAGTGCTGATGTTATTGAGCCGGTTTTGATAATATATATGATGGATTCCTCGACGAGATGCCTTGAGCGAATCCATGGCAGAGGTCGTCCTTACGAGCAGAGGATAGAGCTACAATTCCTTGACGCTCTTGGTCGCGATTATGAGCAGCTTTTTGCCGATTGGAAGACATGTCCGGTTATCCGAATACAAATATCGGAATTTGATTGTCGGCGAGATAGTGACATCGAGCATCTGGCAAATCAAGTAAAATTTTACGTCGCAG